>WTZT01000124.1 GCA_009889685.1 Candidatus Hikarchaeia archaeon HikBin4 | reverse complement strand
ACTCACTCTGATAATTGTGTTGTTAGTATGGCGCCTTACGCACCTACAAAAACTTGTACAGCCGCACAGCTAACGAACAATCTTTCTTTAGTTCGAACAACGGCTTTCATCTATGCTACGTCTTGTTTCTCATCTTTATAACCCTTTTGCTGCATCCTCATAGGTTATTATTCTTTGACCTTTTCTCTAAATACATTCTCCTCCCGTGCAAATCTCACCAACTCTTTTTTTGTCACTCTTTTCTTTTCTGCACCATAATCTTTGACCCTGCGGGTTATCTCTCTCACTTGAGTTTCAGTCGGATCGAACCCTGCATCTCGTAAATACATTCTAACTGCATGAGTTCCCGTGTGTTTTCCAAGGATAAATTGACGTCTAGCACCAACCATTTCTGGAGTCATAACGCCTGGTTCAAACGTATCTGAATTTTCTATTACTCCTGCGGCGTGAATCCCACTTTCATGACTGAACGCATTATCTCCCACAATTGCTTTATTTGGAGGTGTAGCTATCCCACTTATGTCTTCCACTATTGATGAAAGCTCCATAATCCTACTCGTATCTATCCCCAAATCTACATTATAGACTGCAATAGCCGCCATAACAACCTCTTCATATGCTGCATTACCCGCCCTTTCCCCGATCCCATTCACGGACACTTGAGCTTGATTTGCCCCTGCTTCAAATCCTGCCAACGCATTAGCAGTTGCCAATCCAAAATCATCATGGGTATGAACATCTATGTATGCATCTGTATGCTGCTTTACAAAACGAATTAAATCACCAAATCTTGTCGGCGTGGCGACTCCGCATGTATCTGGAATGTTAATCCAATCTGCACCAACTTCTGTCACTGCTTCAACTACTTCTCCTAAGAATACTAATTCCGTCCTCGTAGCATCCATTGGAGAAAACATACACTCCACTCCTGCATCTTTTACAAGTTTAACCGAATCTATTGATTTTTCTACAACTTCTTCTCTTGTTGAGTGCATCGAATCTTCTATCTGCACATCAGAAGTACTTGCAAAAACATGTACCATGTTGACTCCTGAGTCAATTGCCGACATGATGTCACCTTCTATTACCCGAGCAAGCCCTGCAACTGTCGTTTTAGTTCCTTCTGCAATATCCCTTACAGCTTCGAATTCTGCTTTTGAATTTACAGGAAACCCGGCTTCAATCACGTGAGTGCCCATTTCGTCAAGCAACGTGGCAATCTCCATTTTATCTTCATATGAAAATGAAACATGTGGAGATTGCTCTCCATCTCTTAATGTTGTGTCAAAAATTCGAACTTCGCTAAATTCTGGTTCAACTGCTAACGTTCCCTGGAAGAAGTCGATCGCCCTGCGTTGGCGCAGAGATATCCTTATTTGGGTTCATCGTGAGTAGTTGGAGATTAGGGCAGTTAATATAACTGTCGGAAATGGAGTCTTTTTGTTTTCCCCCGCATAATTGGGTATATGGATCCATATGAACTCGACCTAGAGTCTGCAGAAGAAGCATTAGATCTTCCCACCGATCAGAAAATCATTTTAGGTTTTCTCGACGGTTCTGTCCCAGAATCTGAATGGGTAAGTGAACTAGAACTTGGAAATGTCTTGGTTTTACAAGTAAAAGGGGAATTGGAAACCCTGATTCAAAAAATCGCTCCTCATATTAAAGAAAATGGAGGCTCTATAGTCCACTTTAGAGGATTTTTAATTATTACTCCTTCTACCATTTCTGTGGACAACACTCGCCTATCTTAAAACTTAACCTTTTCTGATCGAATTTCTTTTTTCTCGGTGTAACTCTAGGACGGTTTCCGAGAACATTCCTAACATCACGATCTGAGAACCAAGTAGTAGAAAAAAAGCCCCTATTACTATAATCACCTGATGGATTCTGCTCTGATATGCCCACTCAAACATCGCATACCCTCCTAGAATGCCCCCTATTATTAGTCCTATTATGCCAATTGACCCGAAATAAAACAAAGGATTGCTTGTTTGAGCTAGTTTATATAATGTTTTTACTATCACGATCCCATCTCTGATAGGATTCAATTTGGCAACCGAATCTCCTGTTCTCGACCTATAGCTAATTGGAACCACTTCTGTAGAAATATCCTCGCTTACACATCGTATTCCCAATTCAATTTCTATCCCGAACCCTTCTGATGTCAAAAATAAATCTTCTATTGAGTCTTTCTTAAATGCATGATACCCACTTAGCACGTCTCTAAAATCTTCCCCATAAATTTTAAAAAACAACATGTTGATCCATCTATTCCCAACTTGATTTAGTAGAGACATTGCACCCGGACTCATATCATAAAACCGATCTCCAATCGTGTGGTCCTTCCCACCTTTCAATGGTTTGACCATGCTTAATCCATCTTCTGCTAAATATGTCCCATCTCCATCAACCATGAGGATCATTTCCGATTCAATCATCTGAAAGGCCTCTCTAATCGCATTTCCTTTCCCTTCGCCCGATTGAAGTATTACTGTTGCTCCCTTCTCCTCTGCTTTCTCTCCCGTCCCATCCACTGAACCTCCATCAACGACAAGTATGTTGGTAAACCCATTTTGATAAAAACCTTCGATGACCCTCTCAATTGTTTCTATCTCATTCAATGTGGGAATTAACACACATGTCATTTCTTGGATTTTCATCTATAAACATTCATTCCGCAATCTGCAAAAACCTTCCCACACATGATGCAAAAATGTATCTATGGGCGCTCCACATTCCTATACTACCTCCAAAACTGCCCCCACGACAAAATCTAAAAAGATTTTATAAACGATCCCCCTACAGTCTTCATGGATGCGCTAGTAACTCTAAGTTTGATATTTTTATTAGCCACCTTCCTTCCCTATCTATTCTATGTCTTACTTTTCTTCCTAATTCGACCAGATCCTCCCTCTTCGAATAAGCCACAGTCATTCCCCCCTGTAAGCATTATATTGCCCACCTTCAACGAATCCTCCATCATTAAAAAGAAACTCAAAGATTTATTCTCTTTAGATTATCCTCTTGATAAAATAGAATTAGTTGTAATAGATTCCAGCACGGACGAAACGCCAACTATTATTTCTTCTTTCTTTAAAAACATCAAAACCACTCAGCTAATTTTAATTAAAGAGTCAAAAAGGAGAGGACTTGCGGTGGCTCTGAACGAAGCATATGCTGCAGCCACTCATGATATTGTAATCAAAACCGATTGTGATTCTCT
>WTZT01000123.1 GCA_009889685.1 Candidatus Hikarchaeia archaeon HikBin4 | reverse complement strand
TGAAATCGGACAGGGAATAATTACAACTTTGGCCCAGATAACTGCGGAGGGGTTGGGAATAGGAATAGAATATGTAAATGTGAATACGCCGAATACGAATAGTGCCCCATTCAATACATCTACAACTAGTAGTAGGTCAACATTCCACCTAGGAAATGCGATCCTCAGGGCAGTAGATGAGCTGAAAGAACAGTTGGTTGAATTGGCATCGGAAGACCTTGAGATAGAAAAATCAGATATAATTGTAGAGGATGGTTTTGTTAAAACTTCGGTGGGAGATTATTCGATAGGCGATGTGGTTGCATCTCACTTTGTAGGAGGCGGGGGAACGCTTATAGGGAAAGGGTATTTTTCCACGAAAGCGGGGAGAGAAAATAGGTATGAATCTGCTTTTTGGATGACAGGAGCAACATATGCAGAAGTATCCGTAGATACGAGAACGGGAAAATATTCGATTGACAAGTGGGTCAACTCTGCAGATTGTGGGAAGGCCATTGACCCAGTAAGATGTGAGGGACAAATTCTCGGTGCTGCGGTTCAAGCTTTGGGCCATGCAATGAGTGAAGAGATGGTATTTGAATCCGGGCAGCAAGTTAACAAATCATTGTTAGACTACAAAGTCCCTGCAATAGGAGATGTGCCCAAAGAATCAAAAGTAATTATAGTAGAATCGGGAGATCCAAATGGCCCTTATGGGGCAAAGGGAGTGGGGGAGTCAAATACAGTTACAGTCCCACCCGCGATAGGTAATGCAATTCGTGATGCGTGTGGCGCCAGAGTGAGAGAATTGCCAATCACGCCAGACAAAGTATTGCGGGGGATAGAGGAGGCATCAGAATGTATAATTATATAGAAGCCACCATTCACGAGATAGAGTTCAAAGTTAATGGAGAAGAGACGTCAATGACCATTCCAGCGAACCTAACTTTAGTTGAACTACTGCGGCAAGAACTACGTCTTACAGGGACTACAGAAGGTTGCGGGGTGGGAGTTTGTGGGTGCTGTACTGTATTAATAGATAACAAAGTTGTTGCTTCTTGTTTAGAATTGGCCGTCAACATAGATGGAAAGGAAGTATTGACCATAGAAGGATTAGCAGATACGTACCAGCTTAGTGAATTCCACCCTCTACAAACCTCTTTTCGAGAGTATGAAGGATTTCAATGTGGTTATTGTACTCCTGGAATGTTAATATCTTCAAAAGCATTACTTGATCAGAATCCAGACCCTTCCGATGAGGATATAAGAGAATTTCTTTCTGAGAATATATGCAGATGTACAGGATATGATAGCATTATAATGGCCGTTAAAAGTGCCGCCAAAGAAATGAATGTGTAGATGTTAGAAATTAAGAGATATATTCGTAGATAATAACTTCTTCATTCTCAAAAACAATTTGTAAATAAGGATCGTCAAAATTGGATACCCCATATAGATCTCGTTCGTTTTTTCCAACATAGACATATTTGACATCATATGAGCGCAATAGTTCATTTCGGAGTTCTGACGATCCCGTATATATTTGGGTTACATGGGAAACTCTCTGCAAGTAGGGTCCTTCTCCACGGTACCCCACCTCATGGGACCATCCAGCAATTGTGGGAACCCCTGTAAAACTAGATGGTGCATTGACCCATCGATATGGACGGGTTGTTTCCAAAGAATTGCACCAGCATCCGGGTGCAGTGACTATATTGGGAGATCCTGTTTGGCGCCCTATAAATGTGATTGCTTCCCATTCATAAGGATGATTTATGGTAGCATCCAGCGTGGCGTCGAGGGTGAAATTGGATTCGCCAGAGAAATGCTCCACCATAGAAAATCCAGCATAAAATGTAGTGGAGACAACAAGCAAAGATAAAAAAATAGTTGCGATTAAATTATAGCTCTTTTTTGAAAGAAGACCACTTTTTAGGAGTGGACCATTAAATAAACGAGTGAGTGCTATTGAGGCCCCGATAGAGAGAAATATCCAAACTTGCATATAGATTTTAAATACAGTATTCATTCTCCCCGGACCGGCTTGTTCCTGAATAAATATAAATTCGGTTAAAAGAATAAGTACTGCTCCGGCAAGAAATAAAATCGATTCAAATCCAACTTTGGAGGGAAAATTTTCTAATAAGAGCCAAGAAATTATGCATAAAGGCAAGAGTATTGCTACCGCAGGTGCCCCGAACAAAAGGCCGATTAAAAATAATAGCGAACATAACAAAAACACCCTGCTATGACTTTGAGAAATTTCAGTGGATAATATAGAGTACATGTAGATCGAATATACAAGTATGAAAAATAGATACACGAAGAGAAACTCAACGAGTCCACTTCGAGGGGGGAAAAATGCAATTGTTCGTAGCGATGCAGATTGAACAAAAAATGGGATGACTGTTAAAGATCCTAATAAAATTACGAATATAGAAATAAATAGAGAAGTGATAATACGAAATATTTTACGTTGGAAATTCTGGAGAGTGATTTTTGAGTTCAAAGCGGGAGAAATTATAGACAGTGGATCTGTTGGAGAAAATACCAATGTTAAAAATAAAAGCCCAAATACAGTAGGATAACTCCAGGTATTTACGACGGCCAATAGACCAGATAAAAATGGAAGTACAACTAGAATTAATAACCGTCTTTCTCGGGTTGAATTAATAGGTGTCAGATAATATGCAAACATCGTGAATAAAAGGAGAACCATAAAAGGAGTGCTCATCATGTGTGCGTGGAGGTCTCCATTTAGCCATGCAAAAAATGGAAATTCATTGATAGTTCCTCGAATGACCCTACTAGAAGTCCAATAGAAAAATGAGTCAGGATGTAGCAGATATAAAGGTTTTAAATCAGTTACATTAGCAATGGAATGTGCGATGGATTTTGCTAGTCCGAGGGGAAGAATCCAAAGAAAAATAGAAAACGTGACTACAAAATTGGAAGAAATTCCAACTATAACAGCCGCGAGAGATCCTGCGAATCTATGAGAGTGACCATAAAAAGTGGAAATGGATCCAGAGAGGCCATATGCCCCCGATACGAGAGCGCCGAAGAAACTAGCTAAAGCTAAATTGTATGCAAATTTTGCAGGAATGCCAGATAACATAGAAAGTATCGCCGAAATTAAATGGCCACCATAATAATATCGAATTGTTTCTCCCGCGAACCAGAGATCTTCGGGGGGCAAAACCGAAGAACGTAAGATGGATTGTAAAAGTCCAAAATCTAGAAACTTTTCACCCCCTATA
>WTZT01000122.1 GCA_009889685.1 Candidatus Hikarchaeia archaeon HikBin4 | reverse complement strand
GCCCAATAACCAACTCCTGAACACACCAATCCCCCTGTGATCAAATATAAATACATTTGCAGTGTGTACTCTGTACCCCGAACCACTCTGACTAACCCCTCTCCCGATAATGACGCTAGAACAAACCCCAATATTGTAATCGCCATCACTACTTTTATTACCTCAAATGCGTTCCGTTTTCCCATCTTTTCTATATAATAAATAGTAATTATAAATAAAACTGAACTAAATAAAACATAAACTCCTAATCTCTGCTCGTTTCCCACATTTTCCCCATTAAATAGGCCTATCAATCCCACTGTAGCCAACGCAAAAATCAAAGTAAATAATGCAACTTGAAAACCATCTTTTCCCAACCTATTCCTCCCGATCAATTTTAAGACTCCTATTATCCCGCTAAATCCCTTCACAACTCTTTTAATTATCCCGCTAAATCCCTTCACAACTCTTTTAATTTTTTTTGGAATGTCTATTTCCCCACCTCTTAGCCTCCTTCTTCTTTTTTTCCCAAACCTTTTCATAATCTTTCTTCTCTTATATTTCAGTAGAGGGAAGGCTATATACATGGCGCCCAAAAATTTCCCATTCAATGTCACAAAACCCGAAAACCATCACAATAACTGATGATGGTGTCACTTTACCTATTACTTCGATTCTTACCGGTCGTGGTTTTATCACAGGTAAATCCGGGTCTGGAAAATCCAACACAGCTAGTGTGGTAATCGAAGAACTTCTTAACAATCGTTGTCCGCTTTTGATCATTGATACTGATGGAGAATATAGAGGCCTGAAAGAAAAATTTAAAGAACTTATTCACATGGGTCAAAGCGACGAGTCAGACGTAGAATTAACGTTAGATAGAATAGACCGAATCACAGATTATGCGTTAATCCAAGGGGTCCCCATTATTCTAGATGTATCTACCTTCAAAGCCGATCAACAAAAATCAATCATTAACGAGGTTGTTACGTTGTTATTTAATAAAGAAAAAGAACACCGGAAACAATTTTTAATTATAATTGAAGAAATACATGAATTTATTCCTCAACAAGGTGGAGTAGACGAGTTGGCACAAAATATAATCCGAATAGCAAAACGCGGACGGAAACGCGGACTTGGAATTTGTGGAGTATCCCAAAGACCCTCTGCTGTTGATAAAGATTTCATCACCCAATGTAACTGGTCTGTTTGGCACCGCTTTACATGGGCGATAGACAAAAAAGCAGTAAACCAAACATTGGGGATTGACTATGCAAATCAAATATCCTCTCTCCAAACGGGAGAGGCATTTTTAGCAACAGACTGGGATGAAACTAGGCGGATCACACTAAAACAGAAAGAAACGTTCGATGAAGGATCAACACTCTACACTTCCGATATAATCCGTCCCACTTTTAAATCAGATCAGAGTGAATTAATCGAACAACTACGCTCCATAGAAGGCCCTCCGCCGGAATTAGATCCGAAAGCATTGAGGACAGAACTCACCTCTAAAAATTCTCGTATTAAAGACTTAGAAAATCGTATTCTAGAACTGAAATTCGAACTAGATTCAAAGTCGCATTATACTTTGCCTTCTAAATCTCCCTCTAAACCAGATACATCCTCCCAAACGCTACTAGCAGATTCGATAGAATCCGTCAAAGCAAACAAAAAGAAACAAACCACCACTGATGTTTCTCAAGATTTCAATCCAATTTGGGAAATTGGACAACTAACACTCTACCTGTGGCGCGTTTTTCTACATGCATTTTTGGTAATTTTGGTTAAATTATTGAGAATTTTCAAAATAAAAGTTTAATTACAAAAAGCATCTAAATACTTATAGAGGCCCATTTAATGTCAAAACACAACCATAAGCACCCCCTCGATTTTAACCAAAACGAAAGGAAATATCGCGGCTTACTCGAAGTACGTGCAGACGGTGGCACAAAAACAACTATACAAGCTGTGGATTGTCCCGCGGATAAAGTATACAGCAATAGGAGAATATTTATTCAGGAGGTTGCCCAGCGTCATTTTGACAATCGCGAAGTTTGGACAGCTTTGAGAGATCCTGCCAAAAGGATAGTAAAAGGATCTGACATTCCCCTCAAATCCAAAACTGAAAATTCTCTTTTGGAAGGCTCAAAGGCATGGGGAAGATCCTATGTCCGCCCCTGGAAAGGAAGGACTCAAAGTATGTCACTCATGGAGCGCGTTCTCGCCCCTGAAGCAGACGATAAAAAACATGCCCATCAAAATGAGGCAATGATGTACGTCTTAGAAGGAAAGGGATACGAAATCCACGATGAGGAGGAATTTATTTGGGAAGCTGGGGATTTAATTATAATCCATGGAGGATGTGTCCACGAGCACTATTCCGTCGATCCAGATAAACCATGTCGCCTTTTAGTTTATAACTCCCTTCCAATTTACAATTTCCTACATCTTGTGTACCAAGGTACAGTTCGCCACACTCCTGGTGATGCAGCAAAAGATCCAAATTGGGTCCCACCATTCGATTGGAACGTTGGCCGTGAAGAATATTCTAAGGAAGATCACGAGCAATACGCACAGATGAGGCAGATGCTCTCTAAAGAAGAAGCTGCAATTAAATCTGCAACTCAGAGGGCGGGTGTATAATCATGTCGTCTGACAACATACCCTTGGGCGATCCTCATAATTACGAGTTTGATCACATCCCACGTCACCGAAAAAGAACCAAAGAAATGGTTCCTGATGATTATGTCCATCTAGACGAACGTGAGGAATGGAATCAAGGGACTCTAACCGCATCTCACTATCAAGAGTTCCTTGAAGATTCAAAACAAAATCCACTTTCTCAACATGGTCCCACTGGATCTCTCCATAAAATCATTAAACCCGAAGAGATGCCTTGGGAAGATTCTCCACATGGTAAACTCAAGTGGATTCTCAATGAAAAAATGGAAAAAGATCTTGGCCCAACAGGCGCCGTCAACACCGACCTCTACATGCAAATCATACCACCCGGTGGAAAATCTGGTAAACACCGACATATGAGTGAAGAGCTAGTATTTGTTTTGGACGGAGAAGGATACGATCTTCATTGGGACCCCACTGCTGTTATGCGAGATAAAGTCATTTGGAAATGGCCAAAAGAGCCTCAAAAATTCCTATGGGAAACCAATGATGTAATCTTCATTCCAACCAACACTGCACATCAACATTTCAATGATAGTGAAGACCGTCCAGCCAGGTTACTTTGCTGCAATGCACGTATCTATAATCACCTGGGTCTTGGATTCAA
>WTZT01000121.1 GCA_009889685.1 Candidatus Hikarchaeia archaeon HikBin4 | reverse complement strand
AAGATAACCCCCCCAAACATCCAAAATAGGATAAGGATAGACAGGGCCACTATGGTGGCACGAATATAAACGAACCTAAGATCTTTTTTGGACATCCCGATTCCAGAAGTTAGACTTGCAAAAACAGGCATAAGACCTAGAGGGTCAACAGTAACGAAAATCAAAATAAATGTTTCGATAGAGGGTGCAAGTAAATCCGATAACATTCTAAGCTGAGACTATAGGGGAGAGAGCTTAGCTTTTTGGAAGTAGCGAAAAGAGGTTTATTTGTTGAACTGCTTTTTAATCCATCCAAAAATACTATAATAATTATCTACAATGTATTCTTTTTGAGGTATAATTGCATTGTCAGTGATGCTAATATTTTCAGGACAAACATCAGTGCAACAACGGGTGATGTTGCAATGGCCAATTCCACCTTGGCCTTCTTTTAACCATTCTTTCCTATCGGCGGTGTCTTCTGGGTGGAAATGTAATGCAGCAGATCGGACGAAAAACCTTGGTCCACCAAAGCTATCCTTTTTATCATGTTCCCGTATGACGTGGCAAACATCTTGACAGAGGAAGCATTCGATGCATTTTCGAAATTCTCTAGAACGTTCGATGTCTTCTTGTTGAAAAGTAAAATCAGAATTCTCATCTGGCGAGAATGGCTGTATTGTTTTGTTCACTTCATAGTTCCAAGAAACGTCTGAGACTAAATCTTTGATTACAGGGAATGTTTTCATAGGAGTCAATGTGATAGGGATTGCAGGGTCAAAATCAGATAAACGCGTCATGCAAGCTAGTTTTGGCATTCCGTTGATTTCCATCCCGCATGAACCACACCTACCTGATTTGCAATTCCATCGAACCGCTAATTCGGTGTCTTGGTTTTCTTGTATAGAGAGAATGGCATCTAAAACCACCATACCTTCATCAATAGGGACTTTGTAATTAACAAATTCTCCTGTCTTATCATTCCCTCTAAAAATCCTAAAAGTATATGTAATAGGATACGTATTAGAGGAAGAATTGGAAGAACCTGATGTATTAATTTCAGCGCTCATTTTGTACCACCTAATTTTTGTTTTGTTTGGTCTTCTTTGATCATTTTTAATAATTCCTTTCTAGGAGTAGAGATGGAAGCACTAGAGATATCGAATTTACCAGAAGAAAGGGATATTATGAACTTAATTTTTCCTAGAGAATCACTAGGAGTTGGAAAGTCAATCCTACTATGTGCACCCCTACTCTCTTTACGCTCTAGAGCAGAATGTGCTATTGATAAACTGACATCAATTAAATTGATCAGATCAAAACAAGTTTGCCATCCTGCATTATAAGATCGGGACCCGACTGCGAATAAAAGAGAGGTTCGAGATCGAAGTTTTTGTAACTCTTTGATTCCTTTTTCGAGCCCCTTTTCATCTCGTTTTATTCCTACATATTGCTCCATTATAGTTTGGAGTTCGTCTCTAAGTCTGAAGGGTTGTTCACCGGAAGATTTATTTTTGAATGGAAAATCCAAGTAATCCATAGAAGCTTCGAGGTCTTCTTCAGTTATTTTTGGGAAATTTTTCATCTTTTGTGCGAGCTCACCTGCATGGATTCCGGCCCTATTTCCGAAAACCAGTAAATCGCTTAAAGAGTTCCCCCCAAGTCTATTTGCCCCGTGCAATCCTCCTGCGGCTTCGCCTGATGCATAGAGACCAGAGACACAGGTTTCTTGAGTTTCGGGGTCAATACGTATTCCACCCATCATATAATGGCAAGTGGGGGCAACTTCCATGGATTCTTTTGTGATATCGATACCGGCAAGCTCCTTGAATTGATGATACATTGCAGGTAATTTTTGTAGAATAAATTCAGTTGAGCGTTGACTAGCAATATCAAGATACACACCCTCATGTTCACTCCCTTTTCCTTCAGACACCTCATTGAGAATTGCCCTTGCGACAACATCCCTAGTGAGCAATTCAGGAGGGGGCCTGGCAGAAGAATCTCCAGCAGCCCATCGGTTTGCTTCTTCTTCGGTATCGGCTATAGAACCTACATACGCATCGGGTATATAATTAAACATGAATCGTTCACCGTCTGAATTTTTTAACACACCACCCTCTCCACGGACGCCTTCAGTTACGAGGGTACCTTTAACACTTCTAGGCCAAACCATTCCCGTGGGGTGAAATTGGACAAATGCCATATCTACTAACTCTGCTCCGGCTCGAAGGGCCATTGCAGGTCCATCTCCAGTGTATTCCCAAGAATTGGAATTTATACGATAAGCCATTCCAGAACCACCAGTGGCTAAAATAATTTTCTTTGCACGGAATAGAACAGGGAGTCCAGTGATTCTCCAATAGCCGAATGCCCCTGCTACTTTTTTACCACTAGAATCTTTTAAAATTTCGGTTATGGTGTATTCCATATAGACTTGGACGTCTAATGAAACTGCTTTGTCCTGCAAAGTTCGGATTAGTTCAAGTCCGGTTCGATCTCCCACATGGGCCAAACGGGTATATCTATGCCCACCGAAGTTGCGCTGGCTAATTTTCCCATCTGCAGTTCGATCGAAAACTGCACCCCAGCGTTCTAGTTCCAGCACGCGTTCTGGGGATTCGATGGCATGAATTTCTGCCATTTTTGGATCGTTTAGTCCCCAACCACCTTTCATCGTGTCGAGAAAGTGGGACCTCCAATCATCGTCGGGGGCAACATTACCTAAGGAAGCTGCAATCCCTCCTTCTGCCATGACTGTGTGTGCTTTTCCTAGAAGAGACTTGCAAACTATTCCAACATCCATACCTTGTTCTGCAGCAGAGATGGCAGCAGATAGTCCCGCCCCACCTGCCCCCACTATAATTACATCGTGTTCGTATATTTGTAGTGTCATGAGTGAGAATTAATTATAATTTTAAGAGGATTATATCAGACCAAACTCCGATGGAAACCATCCAAACATAGAAATCTGTAAAGGCTACCATGAAGAGGCTGAACCATGCCCAAGTGGAGTGATTAACGTTGAGTGAAGAAACGAATCTCCAGAGAGCATAGCGTTTCGAAATTGTAGGGTTTTTTCCTTTGTTTTCAGGATTAGAAATGCAAGAAAAACACCGAGATTTTCCGCCAACAAGGTACCGAAGGCTATGACATCCGAAGGTGTATCCGGATAAGAGTAAAGCATTGAGTCCAAGGACCAAGGTTCCAACATGTAATTCGATATTCCCAGTCCAGAATGGAGAACCAAGAGGTACATGCCAAAAGAGCGCACGAATTGCATCAAATGTGAGAACGCAAATGAATA
>WTZT01000120.1 GCA_009889685.1 Candidatus Hikarchaeia archaeon HikBin4 | reverse complement strand
TTCTCCGGTGGATAAACCAATCGGCCTCCTGACTTACAAAGTGGGGTTTCCCTTGTTGGCGAAGCACGGTTTGAGACTCAAGAAGGTGAATTTATGGATGAACATGGCACTGGGAGTGTATCTCATGTTTATACCTTTTCTTCCGCAGCCGTCGTCGTAGATGTTGATTTATCCACCAGAGAAATTGATATAGTTGACATTGCAATTGCAGAAGATGCCGGGACGATAATTAACCCAAAACTAGCCTCTGGACAAATTCAAGGTGCTGTAATTCAGGCCCTTGGAGAAGTCCTCCTCGAGGGATATCAGTATGAATCTGATGGTTCACTTGTAACTGGAACTTTACTCGATTATCATCTGCCAACTATTGCAGACGTGCCTCTTCTCTATGAAGATTCAATTATTCACATAGAAACTCCCGATCCAACCACTTCATTTGGACAAAAAGGATTGGGAGAGTGTGCAACTGTAACTATCTTTCCTGCTGTAGCAAACGCTGTTGCAGATGCGACAGGTATTCGCTTCCCAACTCTGCCTCTATCACCCTCTAGAGTTCTACCGGCTCTAGTTGATGCAGGTCTGCGCGAACTATAATTTTTAACCAACTCTCATCCTTTGAAAAAGTGCCCAATATCTCTAGTATTCAAACTCAATTCTAGTTGAATCTTCTCTACAACGTTCTAGTGCATGTTTTGCCGCCATCCCTGCATCTTGAGCCAATTTTCCCCGCCCAACTCCTACTTTTAACTCTACATCTACTTCTTGCTGAACATGATCAATGGCCTTCTCATATTCTTTTTCTCCCATTTCTGAACACACTGAGATAACATTGTCTCCTCCTACAAAAAAAGACAAGGAGCTATGTTCCTTACGCATGTATCGCATTAGTTCCGCATACCCATGTTCTATCTGAATGAATGCATCGAATTCATTCATCTTGTCGGTATATTTTCCAGTTGCGTTATTCACATCAAAGTGTGCTATTTGGACATCCTTATCTGTCCGCTTATCTTCCTCTATTGGTTCTCCCTCTAAAATCTGTATACGATTACTATCTTGGGCACTACCTGTCACTTGTAATTGTGAAGTTGCTTTACCTAGGGCTTTTGCAGGATCTTTGTCACTCGCTATACTCAGGCTAACTGTAACCGGATACCGATTCCCAATTGATTCTTGGATTAATGCATGATAATCTATATCAATTCCATTCGTTACGGCAATCATGTTGTCAAACCTTGAGAAAAAAACATATCCTTTCTTCATACCAAACAACTGTGAAAAATCTGCGTATAATCTTGATTGAAGTGTTTGAAGGTCCACTTCACGTCTAGGTTTTGGAGTAACCGTCCACGGTCCATAATTATCTATCTGTATCAATGTCAATTGGGCATTTGTCACTATACTTTCCTATTACGCGTGAGGTATATTATCGGCTTTGTTTTAGATCTACTTCTATGGCTTCTTGATTCATGCCTTTTCTATACAATCTCGACCCACTAAACAAGGTTTAAATTAGCCCTCCCCAATAGATTGTCATGGAATTTGAAGGTGACATCATAGTCCCGGCAGCAAGACAATTCGTTTTCGACGAAATGCAAAAACCAGAAATGATTCAAAAAATTCTTCCCAATTGTGA
Source organism: Candidatus Hikarchaeia archaeon HikBin4 (assembly GCA_009889685.1). Classification (GTDB taxonomy): domain Archaea; phylum Halobacteriota; class Halobacteria; order Halobacteriales; family Hikarchaeaceae; genus Hikarchaeum. The sequence goes on along the minus strand of WTZT01000120.1, from coordinate 1,662 downwards.
ATCTGTAGAAAAAGTAGAAGATAACAAATACGTGGCAATTTTGAATGAAAAAGTTTCCAAAATTTCAATGAAACTCGAAACTGAACTCGAAATAGTAGAAATACACGAACCCGATCTGGTCAAACTCACTATAACTGGAGAGGCTCCTGGTAGCAATACAAGTACTCATGGAACTGCAACATTCAAATTATCCGAAGCTGGAGAAGAAACTCGAATTCAGTATACTATGGATATCGAAGTAAGCGGGAAATTAGCTTCAATCGGGTTCCGAATGATCAAACATGTAGCAAAAAAACGTATAGATGAAATTGGATCTAATCTTAAAACCGTATTTCAATAACTTTCTTCGAATTCATTTTTACGGTAAACTACTCTTTAAGCTCTGAGTCATTTTTTCTAAATCTTCAATCGAATTAAATCCAAAAAAATAATCAATATAGGGGAGTGCAGTTTTCATCCCTCTGACTTCTGGCTCATAATTATCCGAACTTGCCGGTGGATTTAGCCAAATTGAAATATTACTTTTTCTCTTTATATCTGCCATACACTTAGATAGGACATATAGATCTCCGGCATCCCAACCATCGCTTATTATTACTACTGCTGTATCCCGATCAACTATGAAAGGGTCTCTTAAAAGAATCTTATCTATGCATTCTCCTATCCGCGTTCCAGACCCCCATTTTGTCCTAGCACGCTCCATTTCTTCCATTGAGTTTTTGAGACTTGGGGCCTGAAAATATTCCGTCACTTCTGTTATGTCTGTATCGAAAAAGAACACTCTGACTTCTGTATACTGACGTACGCATTCAAATACAAATTTGAACAAAAATTCTTGGTCTATATTCCTGATCATCGATCTACTCACATCAATAAACATTGTCATTTTAACCAACGACTTGTCTTTATCTATCTTATGAAGCTTATTTGGAGGGAGTTCTTTAATGATGTCTCTCGACCTCCTCAAATCGATCAAACCATTTTTATCTCTGATTGATTCATAGCCTCTTAATGTCCCTATTTTATCCCCTATTTCTCTCACACAAAATACTATCTGTTTAGACCTGAACTCCTCAAATGAGCTCTTCACCACTTGAGCTTTTTCTTCCAACCCTCCTTCAAAAAAAACACTATCTGTTTCACTTGTTCCAACCTTGTCTTGCTTATTCCCTCCAACTTCGGACGAAACAAGATTTTTATCTTGCCTTTCCGAATTCCCAATTTCTTCATTTTTATCCAACATCGATGCTTCCAATGGCTTCTTCACATCAACCTCTAATAGTTTTTCTTCTTTGGATCCTGCTCTACTTTCCACATCCTCCTTTATCCTCTCACTTTCGTCCTTTAATCCCTCTCTCCACGTTTCTTCCCAATAGTAATTGAACAGCTCGTCAAATTGGTTTTTTTCTTCTGGACTATCTATCAAGCTAGTATACAGTGCATAGTAGAATTGATCCCTATTTGTGGGGTCTACTTCTTCCAATGCAGTTGCCGCAGAAATAGATTCATCAACTGAAATCCTCATTCCAGAATTTCTCAGAGCTCGACAAAATTGAACTAATGTTTCAGTATATGACCTTTTCTTCTGATCAAATTTCATCATGTCACTTTGCTGTATATCCTCCATCCACTACAATATCTGTGCCTGTGATGTATCTGGCT
>WTZT01000012.1 GCA_009889685.1 Candidatus Hikarchaeia archaeon HikBin4 | reverse complement strand
CTGGTTGAAAGGTGACGATCTATGCAATTATATGATGCATTTATTTTGCCCCCTACAAACCATTTATAGAACGGTGGATTCGACCCATCGAACGTTTGATCCCATTTTGCATACCAATCGAGTAGATTGGCGTATTCTTCGAATCCCTCTGGAAATTTTTCCAATCGTTCATAGATGTCTGAATCTTTCACATTTGCTTGTTCAATAAATTCGTTTGGAGGTTTGTAATAGTCTTGCTCTGATAAGTGTGCTTCAATAGTACCTATTCTGTCATTCGAGTTCATACCTATTCTACACTTTTACCGTTTAAAATACTATCCCATAATTTATCTCTTAGATATGGCGACTAAGAAATAACTTTTATAATCCTGAAAAAAAGATTTCTAATTATTTCTTATGCCTGGACCTAGCTATCTACTAAGCTCTATCTTGATGGGTGCATTTTTTCTCATTACCGTAGCCATTTTCCTGCGCCTAAAGGATTGGAATCGTACTTCTCCTGCCAATTCTTCTAAACTCAACCTAAACTTTATAGAGTTTCTTCCACTTTTACGATTGATTCTTTTCTCGCTTCTAGTTTTAGGTGTATCTGCCTTTGTAGTTCTTTTTCTTAGCTCAGCATCGTCCGATTTTGATGCCCAAACTTCGGTTATTATTTTCCTTGGGCTATTCTCTTTTCTATTATTCTCCTATCTTTTATTTGGCATTTACGCTTCCATAAGATCCCGTGGTGGATCTCACGCTTGGGCCCTTGCTATGGTCACTATCACTTTTGCAACCTTGGTTCTAGTGGCGATTGTGACCCAACTAATTCTCTCATGAAGGGAAACTTTTTGTTTAAACACGTTTCACAATTATTTTTTTCCATCACTCTAGGAGTTTGTTTCTTATCTAATTCCGTTGTAGCACATGCAGGAGGTCTGCCTTTAACCAATGAACCTGCCATCATTCCAACTTGGCTTTTTGTCCTTACAGGTGGTGTTATAATTGGAATCTCGTTTTTATTTGTTAGCCTCGTAACACAAAGACAACTCATCGATAAGATAAATGGTTATCACCTTTCTCTACCCCTCCCCCGATTACCCAGATTGAATACTCCAATTCTTACGTTGGTGTCTGTATTTCTCTTACTTTATACCATACTTTTAGGGTTTATTGGACCTCAAAATCCTACCTCAAATTTTGCAATTCTATTTGTATGGGTTGTTTGGTGGGCCGGCTATACAATGACTGTATATTTATTTGGGAATACCTGGGAACAACTTAATCCCTGGAAATCTCTCTCAACCATACTTCCCACCCTCAATCTCTCTTATCCTTCTAAATTAGGCTCTTGGCCCGCGTCTGTTGGTCTTTTATTCTTTATTTTAATTGAGGTGGGTTCTGATATTACTTATTCTCCTTATCTACTTTCATGTGTACTTCTTTTTTATACCGTTCTAACTTTATTAGGTTCTTTCATTTATGGATCCGATACTTGGTTTAAAAATGCTGATCCTATCTCTAAATTTTTTAGATATTATGGGGCGGTATCCCTGTTAACATATTCTAACAATTCAATCAATATCCACCTACCTGGAACGAAAATTATGAATAAAACTAATGACGCTGGGCCTCCCGCAGGGCATCAGGTTTTATTCATAATTACCATCCTTTTCATCACAACGTATGATGGTTTGATCTCTACTCAGTTTTGGAATTCGAAGATCATTTTTCCCCTCCTCTCATTTGGAATTCCAATTTTAATCATCCATTTTATATTTCTTCTATTTGGCCATGGATTATTCTATGCCATCTATCATTACGCCATTTTAATCATGCATAGACTTTCTTCCACTTATATCTCTATTCAATCTCTAAACATGCAATTTGCAGTCTCTTTGATACCAATTGCTGCTGGATACCATCTCGCACATTTTACAGGTTATCTCTTGACATTTTTCCCCGCCTTTTTTTCTACCATCTTACATCCGTTACAACCTCCCATGTTTTACCCAAATCATCTTCCATTTTGGATCTCCATTTTTACTTTAATCTTCATTTTACTTGGCCACATCTGCTCAGTTTGGATTTCCCATTGCATTTCTTTTAAGCTTTTCAGCGGTCGTTTACAACCACTTCGTAGCCAATATCCTCTCATTTTTGTTATGATACTATACACCATGTTCAGCCTTTGGATCGTTACCTCTCCCTCAGTGTAATATGAATAATTTTATTTGATCATATTTCCTATTACCTTCATTGTGGAACAAAAATCAACATCCGGATTAGAATTTTCAGTACCTTCTCACGCTAGCATGGTTGAACAATGTCCTCTATGCGAATTCATATTTCCTACACATGAAAATCTGGTCTTCCACATGATGGAATCTCACCCCACTCAATGTCCTATAGAAACAACTAAGGAATATGAAAAACTCTCCATAACGGAATCTGACAAATTATTCATCTACCATTTGAAAATATGTTCTTTACTCATGCTGACTTTCATGGGACTTGCGTATGTCTATGCATTCGTATTAGTAGGCTAATTTGATTCCAACTCCCTTCTAAATTTACTCAAAGACGAATAAACCCCCTTTAGGGGTTTTGAACATAGGTCGTAATAGATAAATACCTCAACTGTTCATGATCAAACGTGTTAGGTTTTAGTTTCAGTTTTCTCTTAGCTGGATCAAATGTCCTTGGTATTTTCCCAACAGGAAGCAGATCTTTTATTTTCGATCGTATCTTCCTTGTATTTTTGATCCTCGGGACTATTGTTGGTGTGATCGTAATTTCTTATATGCTAATCTTAGCATATCGATACCGAGAGAATTCTGCTACTAAAAAAGATGACGTAGACCGTCCCAAATTAGGAGAATTGCCCCCCCGAACCGACGATGGAAGTAAACTACTTAAATCTCTTCTTCTAAGTGCTGTGGTTGTCATAGCCCTTGTCGTTTGGACCTATGGATCATTGCTATATGTCGAAACCCAACCTGCTCAAATAGACGGCGCTCTTACCATCGAAGTTGAAGCATATCAGTTTGGATTCTTATTCACATATCCCGACGGATATCAATCAAATGGAGTACTTCGAGCACCTGTGGATCGGGTCACTGTCTTAAAAATAACTTCAAGAGACGTATTGCATAATTTCGGCTCTCAAGATCTCCGCATAAAGGCAGATGCTGCACCTGGTATGATCTCTGAAACTTGGTTCCTGGCTGAATCTACAGGAACGTATGATTCCGCTTGCTATGAGCTTTGCGGGGCTGGCCATTCTTACATGAAGGCAAACATAATAATACTAGAAAATTCGGAATTCGAACAGTGGAATAAAACTAAAAATAATGGTAGTTAACTATGAATAAAATTTTGCAAACTGACGGTGGCTACTCTGACGGACATGGTCTTCCCCCCATGAGTTCTGTCAAACGCTGGCTAGTAACCACAAACCACAAAGATATTGGAATTCTCTACATTATAACTTCTTTATTTTTCCTAGTAATGGGTGGTGTTCTCGCCCTCTTAATCCGATTGCAACTCTGGCTCCCCCGTGCCCCTGGAGAGGGACTACTTTCCCCTTTTGCATACAATCAATCCGTCACTGCGCATGGCCTAATAATGGTATTTTGGTTTCTTTCCCCTTTTGCGTTCGGATTGGCAAATTATATAGTTCCTTTACAAATAGGTGCAAAGGATTTGGCCTTCCCCCGCCTAAACGCTTTGAGTTATTGGCTTTATTTAATTTCTGGAATTTTACTTGGGATCTCCTTCTTCCAAGGTGGAACTTTCAATGGAGGGTGGACGGTGTATGCACCTCTTAATCTTCCCACGTTTACCCCTCAAGTTGGTGCAACATCTGCAGTCTTAGCACTATTTATCTTTTCAGTTGCTATCACTTCAGGGTCTGTTAATTTCCTTACAACTATCCACCGTATGAGGGCAAAAGGCATGACGTTATTCAACATGCCATTGTTCACTTGGACCATACTATTGACGGTATGGATGATGCTATTTGCATTCGCTGCGCTACTCGCAGCTTTAATGATTCTATCTGCTGATAGGATCTTAGGAACAACCTATTTTTCATCTACTGGAACACAAGGATCTCTCTTATGGACTCACCTATTCTGGTTCTTCGGCCATCCTGAAGTCTACATAGTATTTTTCCCAGCACTCGGTGCAATGGCAGAAATTTTCCAGACTTTCACTGGCAAACGAATTGTTGGAAGAAAATGGTTCATCGCCGCTCTCGTCCTCGTCACAGTCCAGAGTTTTGGCGTTTGGATGCACCACATGTTTCTCACCGGAATCAACCTTGAGGTAAAAACACTTTTCATGATAACTACCATTGGAATCTCCCTTCCCTTCGATTTGATGGTATTTTCTCTCATTTATACTCTTATAAAAGGAAGGATCCAATTCACCACTCCATTCTTATTTGCATTTGGGGGCTTGATTTTGTTCATTATTGGTGGGATCACCGGGGTCTTTTTAGGTGCTGTAGTACTCGACTACGAATTCCGTGGAACTTATTGGGTAGTCGCACATTTCCATTACGTAATGGTTGGCGGTGTGACAGGTCTGGTTGCAGGTATTTACTATTGGTTCCCAAAAATAACCGGTAGGATGTACGATGAATTTTTGGGCAAGGTAAGTTTCGTATTGTATTTCATTGGTTTCAATCTACTTTATTTCCCATTATTCATTGCCTGGGAAACTCCCCGTAGAGTTTTTACCTATGCTCCCTCTCTAATACCCTGGCACCAAATGGCCACTATAGGTGGATTCATTTTAGCATCTTCATTTGCTGTGATGCTATACAATTTCTATGTAAGTATCTCTCGCGGAGAAGAATCTGGACCTTGCCCTTGGAAATATGCATCCACACTAGAGTGGTCTCTCCCCTCCCCCCCGCCTCTAGAAAACTGGGAAGGAACTCCTACTTACGAAAATGGAAAATTAGAATTCTTGCCAGATAACATAAAAACCGATGGAGGCGAACCTACTCATGAGCGATGAAACAAAAGCCCACCATGTAGAAACACATGCGAGCATTTGGCCATTTTGTATATCTATAGGTGTCCTATTCTTCCTCATTGGGCTCTCTGGATATACCCAGGGAAATTCTCCATCTTCAATTTACCCCATCTCTCTCCTAATTGGACTACTAGTTTTCTCAGTCTCTATGATCGGGTTTGGTGCTCAAAGATTCGAAGGCCCTGAAGGTGGATACGGGGAATCTTGGCCATTCGAAAACGTAGAAAATATGAAAACCGGTGTATGGATTTTCTTAGCATCCGATGTAGTTTTATTCGGAGCTTTCATTGGCACCTCTATTTTCATTCGAGTCGCTTATGGTTGGATGGACTGGACCCCCGTTCCAGACGATGTTCTCCCTGGTCTGATGAACACTTACTTACTTCTGACCAGTAGTTTTACCGTAATTTTGGCCCTTGTCGCCGCCAAACGAAGAAATAGGTACGGGGTAGTTATAAGTCTGATCACAACACTGTTCCTTGGGCTAGGTTTCTTAGTGAACAAAGGTATTGAATGGAATCATCTGTTTCAACATGGTTTGTGGCTTTCGACCAATGTGAGAACTTCTACCTTTTTCCTCACAACTGGCCTTCACGGAGCCCATGTAATTGGTGGTCTCATAATTTGCATTTGGCTTATAGGTCGTGCCTGGAACGGTGCATATTTGGAGGATAACCGAGTCATCGAGTACTTTGGCTTATATTGGCATTTTGTTGATATCGTATGGCTATTTCTCTTTCCCCTATTTTATATATTATGAGGTAATCAAAAAATGGTATCACTTAAAACTTACACGATAATATACGCTACATTGTTCATTTCTGCAACAATACAAGTCCTCATTGAATCCGCAGGCCTATTAGAGAAAACGTATTGGATCGCCTTCTGGATTATCATCATTTTATCCCTTTTAAAAGCTATATTGGTTGCAGGGTGGTTCCAACATTTAAGATACGAACCTCCTTCGTTGAGCTATCTGATTCTTATCGGCGTAGGCGCCGCTCTTGCACTCACTCTAGCAGCCTCTTATTCCATTCAGTAATTTGAATTTTCTCCAATATCCATTTAAACTAAACTCGTCGTGCATAAATAGACGTAAAGTTTAGTTTTTCTTGTGAATGAAAAGGTACCTTCTCTCTCTATTTATCTACTTTCCCTTGTATGCATAGGTGTCTATATATTTTCAATGGTCAAAATCCTAAACCCCTCTCCGCATTTTTTACCAAATCTATTCTTTGTTTTAACAGGATCTGCGGCAATTATCTCGATTTTTTTACACAGAAATAATTCCAATAGAGTCAAAATTTTACTATGGATTGGAACCATTTTATATTTCATTTTGAATCTTATTCCCATTCCTTCTGAACCCTTCCTTAATTTAATTATGGATCTTCTAATTTTCACAATTTTCTTCTTGTCTCTCACTTTCTCTCTTGAATTTTATACTTCGTCCTTTACCATGCCAGACGAGCCCCCTATTCAAAAATCTCCATCTTTCCTATTTGCATATTTTGCTAAATTTTCATACATCTCTAAACACCCTCTATTTGATTATATCCACTTAACAAAACCCAGATTAATGTGGCTTCTTTGTTTAGTTGCATTTGCTGGAATGGCTGTTAGTGCAAAAACTTCTTTATCCTTTAATACCACCGTCTTAACATTGCTTGGGGGGATTTTCGCAATCGGAGCGAGTGGCACTTTCAATCACATTTTTGAAGTTGATATAGATAGAAATATGAGCAGAACTGCTAATAGACCATTGGCAACTCAGAAAATATCTTTATCAAATGCTTGGATTTTTGGTATTTTCCTTGCGATAACTTCGGTCCTTATATTTTCAACACTAAACCTTTTCACGGCACTCCTCGGATTATCTGCAATTATTTATTATAGTGTGATTTATACTCTTCTGCTTAAACCAAACACTGTGCAAAATACAGTAATAGGGGGGGTTGCTGGATCCTTTCCAGTTATTATCGGTTCTGTTGCAGCAACTGCTACTATAACACTTGAAGCCATCTTACTAGCAATACTAATTTTCTTCTGGACCCCTGCCCATTTCTACAACCTAGCTCTGACCTATAAGAGTGACTTTGAACAAAGTGGCCTACCCATGTTTCCTGTTGTACATGGGGATGCAAAAACTAGGAAACATATTTTATTCTACTTTGGGGCAACTCTCATTTCTGCTCTATTATTCTTTTCTGTAAGTGACCTTTCTCTATTATTCTTTTCTGTTAATTCTATCTTTTTCATAGTGTTTCTTTGGACCATAATTCTTTCTCACTACCACCCCTCTAAACTAACTTCTATGAGGGCATTTTATGCTTCAAATCTATACCTTGGTGCTCTCTTAATAGCCATCATTTTAGAGGTCTTATTGTGACGCCGATTCTATCTTCTCTCAAACGTGACCTTTTACTATTATCATTCTTAATTCTCACCACTGAGTTTTGTTTAACAATAGTTTATCTTCTTTATTCAGGAGTTACTATAACAGATCCTTTGATCCTTCTTTATCCTTTTTTGTGGATCAATTCTAGCATCTTCGTTCTTCTTCTAATTTTGCCCACAAGCATGCCCTTCCTTCGAAGGTTACCTGCACTTTTTCTTGGGCTTTTATATTTTATAGTACTAGCCTATCTCAGCTCCATCTTAGATCCTGGACATATCTTTCATGGCCACTCACTTTTCGATCACGATTTTGGTCTTAGAGTGGCACTTGCACCTCTGCCTCCTGGATGGGCACCATCTATATTTTATAGTGGAAATATAGTTTCTATATATGCACTTTTCTTCGAACTAATTGGATACCTCTCCCTTTCTTACCTATTCTATAGGTCCGTTCTTAGTTTCGATCGATTTGCATTTTCCGGTGTGATAGGTGCCTTTTCCTGCGTAAGCTGTACTTGGCCCCTAATAGGTGCGTACCTATCTAGTATTTCAGGATCTTCTCTTCCCCTCTTTTTGTCAACACATCAGTCCTATGGTCTCTCAACATTGATATTCATCACGGCACTTTCACTACTTTTCTGGAATCTCCCAAAACGCGATTTCTAGATTTCCATGGGTGTTCCAAATTTATTGTAACTAACTATCTCTCTCATCCCTTTTCTTTCTTTTTTCCCTGTAGCCTTCTTTACAGGATATCCAAACCCGACAACTGCCGTGAGATGATATTCTTCGGGTATGCCCAACGCCAATTTAGCCCTCTCTTGATCTGGTTTTTTTATGGTATATAATCGAGAACCAACACCATTTTCCCATCCAACCAATTGCATTTGTGTTATCGATCTTCCTGCATCTATTTCATTAAAATCATACTTCGGATCTGTGGTAGTGACTATTGCAAAACTAGCCTCTCTCACCCAACCCCCTGTGGGGCTCAAACTAGCAAGCCTCTCCAATTCTTCATCCCCTTCAATAAGTATGTAATGCCAATGCTGTAAGTTTCTCCCACTTGGAGCAAGCCGACCCGCTTCAAGAATTTTCTTTTTAGCCGACATCCCCACCGATTTTTTTTCAAATTCCCGTATTTCGATTCGTGTTTTGATAATTTCTAATACTCCCATCCACTTTCTATGATCTTTATTTTAATATCTCTTCTTATATCGCAAATCCTAACTCATAATTCCTCTCCCCCCTGATCAAAGCCAATGAATGTAATTCGGGCGATCGATGTTCAAAAATCATATTCTGGTATTCTTGCAGTAGATGGGGTCTCTCTTTCTATCAAAAAAGGAGAAATATTCGCTTTAATTGGTCCAAATGGAGCTGGGAAAACAACCCTTATAAATTGTCTCACTGGCACGACTTCTTTTAATTCTGGATCTATCCAAATCTTAAATGACACACCTCATAATGTGACCAAATCCAAAATATCTTTATTACCTCAGTCTTTCGAACCACCCACTCATTTGACAGCCTCCGAATTGATCACTTATTTCTCTGGTCTATACGGGATTAAAGCCGATCCTCATCACATTCTAAAAAAAGTTGGACTATCTTCCCAATCTAATAAGAGATTTTATGAGCTGTCTGGGGGACAAAAAAGAAGGATTTGTGTTGGAATTTCAATAATTAATGATCCTGAAATTCTTTTTCTAGACGAGCCCACTACTGGAATAGATCCCGCGGGAAGGTTTGAAATCTGGGATCTTATAGAAACTATGGCTTCAAGTGGATCTACCATCTTCCTTACTACTCACTACATGCATGAAGTAGAACGACTCGCAGATCGTATAGGGGTAATTTTAAATGGGAAATTAATAGTGACTGGAACTCCTTCTGAATTAATTACTAAGTTTGGAGGTGATTGTACACTCACTCTCAAAACAACTTCGGATATATCTTCTTCTTTTAAAGAATTTTATCCATCCTTTAAGGATGGACATTTGCATTTCAATAACATTCAATCAAACCAAATTGGACCTCTATTGATACAAATTGAAAATCTAAATGTGGAATATGGCAGCTTGACTTGGAACCGTCCTAGTTTGGAAACTGTCTATATGGAATTAATGGATGGCACTCTGGAGAATGTCTTATGAATCTAACTAGAATTTCAGCTGAATCTTCAGCATCTTGGAAATCGTTCTTGCGTAAAAGAACAGCAGTCTTCTTTACATTTCTTTTCCCCATAATTTTGGTCTCAATATTTAGTTTTATTGTTGGTACCCAAAATAATGGTTTATTTTCCGAAGAACCTGCGTATTACGTTGCAAGCTATATCTCCATAGTCATCCTTTTCACACCTCTCTCTAGAATGTCTATGACCGTTGCCCGTGGAAGAGATGGGTCCCTATTCGAAAAACTCTCTACGACGCCGCTCACTCAAACCGAATGGCTTTTAGCACACTCTATTACAATTTTCAAAATCTGTCTATTTTCAACTCTCTTAGTCCTGATAATTGCTTCAATACTCACTGATTTCTCATTTACTATCCCTCTCACTCTAATTTTATTCATATTTTTAGGCTCGTTTTTATTTTGCAATATTGGAGTCATATTGGGGAGTATAACCAAATCTCAAGACGGTGCCATAACAGCTAGTAACTCTATCGCACTCCCTCTTCTTTTTCTTTCAGATACGTTTATACCCTTGAACTTTTTCCCAAATTGGCTCATTCCTTTAATCTCATTTTCTCCTTTGACACCTTTCTCTAGATCAACCCGGGAAATTTTTCTCTCTTCCACTTTCCCAATCAATGGATTTCTATCCTTACTAATACTCACTATAATTGCATTCACAATCAGTTCTTATTTACTTCCCTTCAAAAACGACTAGTATCTATTATTTTA
>WTZT01000119.1 GCA_009889685.1 Candidatus Hikarchaeia archaeon HikBin4 | reverse complement strand
TTGACTGCATCTCCACAGGCTATATTTCCAGCTTCTTTGGCTGTTTTTCGTTCCAATACGACAACGGAGTATCCTTCGCGAGCAGCTGTGGCGGCTGCAAAGGAACCAGCAGTACCCCCTCCAACAATAATAATATCATACGATTGAATGCTCATGGAAAAGTGTTGTTAGGAGAAGTTAAAAATGCATGGGATCTGCGCGAGGACAAAGGTTGCGAGTATCAAAGAGAAATTGAGTTAAAAAATGGCAGAATGAGAAGACCATAATCAGTAGAATTCGCGGAGTAAATTCATGATGCCTTCGGGAGGGGTTTCAGGTAACTTCCACATTGGAGAATCTAGACCGTGAGAGTCTTCATAAGAAATTGAATTTGGATTCTGGTATAGTATTCCTTGATATTCTGTTTCGTGATCAAAAATTAATTTTTTTGCGGCCTCGTAGTCGGCGGGGTCATGCCCAATATCGTCAACATCAACGAGAGTGTCTCGGAAATATTGATAGGTGTCTACTTTATTATAAGTGACACAAGGACTGAAAACATTAACAAACGCAAATCCATTGTGGTTTATCGCCGCTTCGAGGATTTCAATGAGCCGCTTGAGATCAGAAGAAAATGCCTGTGCTATGAAAGTGCCTTGAGAGGATAAAGCCAATGCAAGAGGATCTAATGGGGGCATATGAGTCCCACTTGGGCTTGTATTTGTTTTAAGATCAGTTCCACTTGTAGGAGAATATTGACCCTTGGTTAATCCATAAATACGATTATCCATCACAATATAAGTCATATTTACATTTCTTCGTACAGCATGAATAAAATGGGCAGCACCAATCGAAAATCCATCTCCGTCGCCTCCTGCCACCATAACTTCTAGATTTGGGTTGGCTATTTTTGCCCCGCAACCAACTGGAAGGGCCCTACCATGGACACCATGAATAGAATAAGTTCGGACGTATGTTCCAATTTTTCCAGAGCATCCTATTCCTGCGACAAAAAATGTATTTTCAGGAGTAGCGCCCGTATTCGAGAGTGCTTTCAATATCCCGTTCATAGTACCGAAATCCCCACACCCAGGGCACCAAGTTGGTTTTTTATCGGATTTGAAATCTGCGAAGTTTGCACCAGTACTCATTTTAACATAACCTCCTCGGGGAGTAAATAAGAATTAAGCTCTTTTGCAATTTCATCTGCAGAGAATCTCACACCATCATATTTCAATATCCTCGTGACGCGTGTGAGAGAATCGTGTTCTAAAAGCGTGGCAAATTGACCACTAGCGTTGCATTCTATAACGAATACCATAGAAGCATTTTGAATCGTTTCAGATATGTCAGGTCGGGGGAATACATAAGGAAAAGAAAGGAATCTCACTTTTTGTTCTAGCTGACCTATTGCTTCTATTATCGCGCCTTCGTTTGAACCCCAGGAAATGACTAGAATGTCAGAGTCTGGAGAACCAAACTCGCGGTAATCAAAATTCTCTTGTTCGATTGCAGTTTTTAATTTCCTTTTCCTTTTTTGAACTTGTTTTTCTCGGGTGGGTGGATGCTCGGTTCTACGTCCTAATTCGTCGTGTTCGAGTCCAGTTACCATGTGGATCCCACCTTCGATTCCAGGTAATGTTCGAGGGCTCACACCGTCTTCTGTATCGGCGTGAGGTTTGAATTGTCCCTGGGAATTGAGCCAGGGTTCTATATCAGAAGTTTTGGTGAGGAATAGACCACGTTCTATTTGGATAGATTCTATATCAAATTCATCCGGGGGATAAGTTTGGTCAGTGACTGCGAGTGATAGATCCCCGGTTAAGTAAACAGGGACATTGTACTTCTCGGCTAGGTTGAATGCTTCGACTGTTTTATGGAAACATTCTGCAATGGTAGTAGGGGCTAGGATGAATCGCTCGCATTCACCGTGGCCACCGTACAACATAGTATTTAAGTCCCCTTGTTCTTGTTTGGTGGGCATACCAGTAGATGGTCCTGCCCTCATAACGTTGCAAATGACAAGAGGAGTTTCAGTCATGGATACCAAGCCAAAAGTTTCTGTCATGAGATCGATTCCGGGGCCGGATGTTGCAGTCATTGCTCGTGCTCCAGTTCTAGCGGCACCCAGAGCTATATTGATTGCAGATATTTCGTCTTCTGCCTGAATTACATGGCCACCAAATTGTTCTATTCTACCTTGCATATAGTTCATTACTGCAGTAGCGGGAGTAATAGGATAGCCTGCATACAAACGGCAACCTGCAGCTATTGCCCCCATACCTATCGCTTCATCTCCATTGAGTAGAACGTATGTGGCATCAGTGCACTCTAGTATATACCCGAAATCGCTAGGATTGTAATTTTCAAGAATATAATTGTGACCTAATAACGCAGCTTTTTTATTACTCTCAACTATTTCAGATCCTTTTCGTGAAAATTGTTTTTCTAAGGATCCGTCTAGATTAGATAGTGGAAAATTAGTTGCGGCGCAGGTTGCCCCAAGAGCAACTATGTTTCTCATAATTGCACCTCCTGCTTCTTCTGCCAATCTTTGAAGTGGTACATTTAGACCGGTCATATTTCGAGGTGTCTCGAAATCTTTCATCATGGTTCGTTCCCCATCGTAAATGATTAAAGATTTATCGTGGAGTTGGCTCAAATTTTCTTCAACTGTTCGTTTGGTAAGTGCGACGAGAACGTCCATGCGGTCGACAACGCTCTGGACAGGGACGAGAGCAGTTCTTATTTTATAAGCAGTATAACCACCCCGGATGAGAGAAGAAAAAACTTTTGATGTGAAAACATGCCGACCGGCTCTAGAAAGTGCTTGTGCAAAAATTTTTCCGGTGGAATCGATCCCATGGCCAGCCTCGCCGCCGATGGCCCAGTTTAGATCATCGATCATTGACGGAAATGTGCATGGATAAAACAAAAAGCTTCTGTAAACGTCTTGTTTTGAAGAAGAGTGTTTGAAGGGATTATAGATGTCTAATAGATGTCTAGATTTTTATTTTTTAGTAGAATATTTGTAACTAGTTTTTCTAGGGTCTATTCCAAAATCTTCGGGGGTTAATTGAGGAGTTTGTGGAGCATTAGATTCGGTAGAATCGAAAGTTGCTCTAATATGCGGAGGTATTTTGAATGATTGGAATTTAAGCAAAAGTGGTACGGCTTTTGGAGAGATTGTATCTCGTTTTTCGGATAGCCGATCTTGGACGGAGGGGGAGAGTTCGAGTTCATCAACGGGGTTGAATCCTAGCTGGGATAGATACCCGGTTGGTTCTGTGAAGAAATAAAATCCGTCGAAGCCCTCCTTTT
>WTZT01000118.1 GCA_009889685.1 Candidatus Hikarchaeia archaeon HikBin4 | reverse complement strand
ATAAATCTGCTACTTCTGCCATTCTTTCCACTGATAGCTGCGAATCTGTATTTTCAGTGGATATCTCGGAACAGGGGTTGATCCGGAAATGATTTCTATTGAACCTGTTACGTTACTAAAACTTGGTGGTAGTGTGATCACCAAAAAAGACCAACCAGAAACGTTAAACGAAACCAATCTCCGTGCTGCAGCAACCGTCATTTCTAATCATCGTCCAAAAAACCTCATCGTGGTTCATGGAGGTGGAAGTTTCGGACATTTCCACGCTTCCAATTTTGATGTAACAGTCGAGAGTGGGACTCCTAATGCAACAGAGGTAGACATTATACATTCGTCCATGATTAACCTTTGCGACACGGTGATTCATACATTCCACTCTCTAAATATACCTGCAATCCCTATCCATCCATTATCAGTTGCATGGAGGGATTCAAATTCGGTACTTCATTTTCCTTCTCAACATATTTTATCACTTCTAGAGTCTGGATTTGTACCTGTAGTTCATGGAGATATAATTGCTACAGCAAAAGAAGGTGCAACTATAGTTAGCGGCGACGAAATAGTAACTAACCTATCCAACTCAATCTCTACCAATCGCATCGGGTTTTGCACATTGACTCCTGGTGTTTTAGACTCGTCTGGAAATGTCATCCCCCACCTTTCTCCTCATCAACAAAAAGAAAGTTCCATTACACATTCTTCTGCAACCGATGTTACCGGAGGGATGGCTGGAAAGGTTAATGAGTTGGCAAATGCAAGTTCTCCCGTTTCAATTTTTGATCTCCCCAATTTAGAGGCTTTCTTAAAAGGAAACAACCCTGGGACTTTAGTGCAGTAATGCCGCCTACAAAAGAACACCACTATCTACTTTGTCAGACACTCCGATCAAATTCAGTTGACTTTTACCCCTGCGGACCATAACGTGTATCAACCGGTAGTTACACTACCTTTAAGCATGCCATACTGGGCGGCGTTTAACGCCAAACTTTCGTGTAGGCAGCTTACACAGGGTGGTTCTACTCGGAGGGTTAACTATGGAAATTGAAATTGCCACAATAGGTGGATTCGAAGAAGTCGGACGGCAAATGACCGCTGTCCGCGTAGGTTCTGATATCGTTATATTTGATATGGGTCTGGACCTTTCTAAGATTCTCCTTCACGATGATATTGAAACTGAAAGAATGCACAGCCTAGATTTAATAGACATGGGCGCTATCCCCGACGATCGCGTAATGTCAAATCTTGCCGGGGATGTTAAAGCAATTGTCCCCACTCATGGACATCTAGATCACATAGGTGCTATAACCAAACTGGCTCATCGTTATAATGCGCCCATCGTAGCAACTCCATTCACACTAGAACTTGTTAGGCAACTAATCCAATCTGAAGAAAAGTTCAAAGTGAACAACGATTTGGTAGCTATGAGTGCAGGCGAACGAATGACTCTAAGTGATACTTTAGAGCTAGAATTTGTCAATGTGACTCATTCTATTATCGACGCGATCAATCCTGTCCTGCACACACCAGAAGGTGCAATTGTTTATGGTCTTGATAAAAGAATGGACCACACACCAACACTAGGGGATCCTATTGACATGAAGCGTTTCAATGAACTAGGAAATGAAGGAGTTTTATGCTACATAGAAGATTGCACAAATGCAAATGTAAAAGGTAGAACCCCAAGCGAGGCGGTAGCAAAACGGCATCTCAAAGATGTGATGTATTCCATGGCAGACTACAAAGGAGGTATCGTTGCAACCACATTCTCTAGCCATATAGCTAGGGTATCAAGCATCGTCGAATTTGCTCAAGACATCGGCAGACAACCCGTCTTGCTCGGACGTTCAATGGAAAAATATTCTGGAACCGCGGAACGATTAAATTTTGTTGAATTTCCAGGTGATCTAGGGATGTATGGGCATCGAAAATCAGTAGATAGGACTTTCGCTAGAATCATGAAAGAAGGAAAAGAAAAATACCTTCCTATCGTTACGGGACACCAAGGTGAACCAAACGCAATGCTCACCCGAATGGGAAGGGGAGAGACGCCATACGAACTAAGTGAAGGCGATAAGATTATTTTCTCTGCACGGGTCATACCAGAACCAACCAATGAGGGGCAGCGTTACCAGGCAGAACAACTTCTTCGAATGAGGGGGGCTAGAATCTACGACAATGTTCACGTCTCTGGGCATTGCTCCCAGGAGGGTTTGTACGAGATGTTAACCACACTCCGACCAACTCATATCATTCCTGCCCATCAAACAATAAAAGGATTATCCGGGTACGTCGACATAGCACGAAAACAAGGATACGTTCTGGGACGAGATATTCACATCTCTTACAATGGAAACCGTATCTCATTGACGAATTAAATTCATGGGCCAAAAAGACCCCTCCCGCATTTTAGATGCACTTCATAGTAGACGGGATCTAGTCAATCAACGTTTAACCACTCACTTAGATACCATTGGGCCTGCTCATCTTTCGGACGCGTCAAACCATCTTTTTATCGCAGGTGGAAAGCGACTTCGTCCAGTTGTTTGTCTCATCGCTGCAGAAACAATCTACAATCAAGATTTATCCCCGTTTCCTTATGAAAATCTCCTTGATTATAGTGGCTCCTCCATTAATATGCTTGACGCAGCATCGAGCTTAGAACTCATTCACATTTTTACACTCATTCACGACGATATCATGGATGATGATGATCTTCGGCGCGGGGTGCCTTCTGTCCACCAAAAATTTAATATAAACACCGCAATACTTGCGGGAGATATTCTTTATTCTAAAGCCTTTGAAACACTAGGGCGTTGTGCAGAGCATTCTTCAAACGTATCCTATGCCCTAACAAGTTTGGCAACTGTCTGTTCAGATATCTGTGAAGGTCAAGCACTAGACGTTCAATTTGGGAATGCAAACTTGGTATCTATTGAAGACTATCTTCGAATGATTGAGCTTAAAACCGGTGTTCTTTTTGCAGAATCTGCAGCTCTGCCAGCTCAACTTCTTGGACAACCCCCTGAGGTTATCGATGCACTATACACCTACGGATTACTCGCTGGAAAGGCCTTTCAAATTTATGACGACTTACTCGACTTAACTACTCCTAGTTCAACTCTCGGAAAGCAACGTGGAAGTGACTTATCTGAGCAAAAACAAACTATACTTACTATCCATGCTACAAACGCAGGTGTCGATTTGAGTTCATTTGTTCAGGAGGGGGATTCTTCCCCTTCCGAATCAGATATGGACTCCTTAGTTGAAGCCCTTGAGGATTCTGGAACTATTTCTTATGTACATGGACTTTCTCAAGACTTATCAATT
>WTZT01000117.1 GCA_009889685.1 Candidatus Hikarchaeia archaeon HikBin4 | reverse complement strand
CTGGGACTTGTTTATCGAGGAGGTCTGTCAAACTTCCCGCATACCCAGTGAGAGTTGAAGACGGCAAGATTATAGTTACCTTATAATGGTAGTTGAGAGTGAAAATTTACCCGATTGGTGGATTGAAAACCAATCTATAAAATTGGGAATGAACCTCCCAGCATATGACCCCCCTAGATTTGAAGATGGGACATACACCCATACAATAGTGCCCGTATTGGAGGAAGAGCTGGAGTGTGAGATTCTGTTTATAGGAATAGATGTGAGATACCTAGATGATTGGGAAATTAGAATAGATGACACACCAGTATGCGAGATTAAAAAATATAGAACTCAAGAGGGAAATACAATATATGGCATTGACTCAGAAAAGTTTGATGTGATGATTAGAGAAGAGATAACTTCAAGGAATTAAAGAAATGGAAGTCTAGAGAATTTCTGTTATAGAATTTCGATTAGTGCCATATAGTGACCACGTAAATGGGTCCAAGAATCTTCTTCCATCCCCTCTCTATTTGTGAGAATGAGAGGATGGATTGAGTCTAGTTGGTCAGGTTCTAAAATCGAAGAGAGTTCAGCGAGGAGGGGAGATGGCCAAGAGAAATCTTCAACATATGCCACATGTCCTCGAAAAACGACTTCATAACTAGAAGTTGGATCGAATAAAGCAGATTCTATCGTTTTGACGCATTGGGTTTTATAAATTTCAAGGGCACCATCTAATTGACTTTCAGATATTTGGACGGAGAGGTCACTGATGGAATTAGACAAAGCCGCCATGTCGAATGATGGAGGATGGACGGTGAGATTTCCTTTCGCAAGTAAAAATTCAGACCATCCGGTTCCAGAATGAATATCACGAGTAAAAGTTGTAAATGCGAAGATAGAATCTTCAAGTTGGTATAAACGGACGCCACTACTTCCAGAAGAATCGACTGTTTGTGTTAAGATGAGAGAATCGTCATAATCGACTACAGAGGGAGCTTTAAAATTGCCAAAATTAAATTCGGTGTTCAGATCTGGGTCTTCAGAATTCATGTTTATACAGGCATTTCGGTGGCTGGGCGTGTTAAGCATTTAGATATCAAAGAAAATAAGAACAGGGAAAGCATAGAAGATTGCATGGAATGGGGAAATAAAGGAATAGAAGTAATTGAAACTCGTCATAAATTGATCATAGGAATTGGATTTTTATCTACATCCATAGGAATTATAATGGCAGGTTTTGTGGGGTATGATTGGTTTGTGAATCACATAGGACATGAAGTCCTAGCTATCGTTTCTGCATTTGGAATTCTGTTAGGAGTTCAAATGCTTATTCTCTCGTCTTTGTCAAGTATGTTGATTTCTTTGCACCAAGAACAAATACATTATATGGAGAATCGATTGAAAAAAGGAAAAAAATCCAAATAATAATTAGTTCACTTTTGAAATTCGAAAGTGAAAGAAGTGGCACGTTCCAAAGAGTCCAGGGTGGGGTCAATAGTGGGTACGGGATCGAATAGGGGGGAAATTCCATGGGGCCATTTGATGCCAGTTCCTGTAGCAATGCAAATGACAGTATCACCGTTATCAAATTCTCCTTCTTTATGAGCTTGTTTTACCCCAGCTGCGGTTAGAGCAGTTGCAGGTTCAACGAATAGGCCATCTCTTCCCATCTCTTTTAGTGAAATTTTAATTTCGTCATAAGAAATTGCATACGCACAGCCTTTTGATTCCCTAACGGCATCAATGGCATAAGTACCAGTCATAGTGCCCGAAGTGGAAATTGTGATTGGCATAGGACCCATATCGGGGATTGCTTCTTTCGAATTGGAAGAGATAGCGCGTACGAGAGGTTGTCTTTCTTCGGATTGCACTCCGATCATGCGTGGTAATTTTGAGATTATATCGAGTTGGTGCAATACCTTAAAACCATTCCAAATACCAGATAAACCATCTCCGATTCCTGCGGGAAAAACTATAGCTTCGGGCACTTCTTCTAGCTGTTCGACTAATTCAAATGCTATGGTTTTGTAGCCCTCGGAGGAATAATGGGTCCCATTGATAACGGGATACCATCCTTGGTCTACAAGTAAATTAAGCAGCGAACTTCGTGATTCAAAGTCCAAAATTGCAAGTTGTGCTCCGTAAGAAAGAATCTGATTTCGAAGAGGCAATTCGCATTCGTGAGGAGATAAAATGAGAATGTCAGATATGCCAGCACGTGAAGCGTATGCAGCAGCACTAGCTCCCGCATTCCCCGTGCTTGAATTGACTATTTTATTATATCCAAATTCAGCTACATTTGAAATCATCAAAGAATATAGGCGGTCCTTAAAAGACCAAGTTGGATTCACAGTTTCGTTTTTATAAAAGATATTTAAATCGAGATTTGAACTCAAATAATTGGCCCGTAGTATGGGAGTCCCCCCTTCCCCAAGTGTTATAGGTTTTTTAGAAACTAAAGGTAGTAGTTCTTGGTACCTCCACATACTGTTTAGTGGAGTTTCAGTTCCAAAGGGAAGTAAATCAAAATTTAATTCGTCATAGTCAAGTATGACTTGAAGAGATCCCAGGTTCCCGGACTCGAAGCACGCGGGACAGCCATGGAGGTAGCCTCCAGGAGGATATATAGAATTGCAAGATGAACATTCAAGTTCGTGACGCATATATGGGCTATCAAGTGGGGATTGGCTTTAATATATCCCTAACGTGCAGATTGATTTGGTAAAAAAACTAATATTAGTTCTATTTTCTGCCGCGAATATATTCATCGAGGTCCATATTTTCCCAAATTTCTTTTGGGGGTTCACAATAAGGAGGATATTCAACGTCGAGTGGTTTGGTTGCGTCGATAAACACACGAGTATCAACACCACCACCAGTGTGAGGCCAGCCCCTTCCATCAGTCCCAATAGGATCTAGACATTCGATGTAAGCATCTTTGATGAAATTGATATCCCGATCTGGGCGACACTTCATTGCCATTGCCCACCAGATATCGTGCATATCATATGGATTTTGTTCTTCGTCGATTACTATAACATATTTCATGAAATACTTTCCAGAAGAAGCTGCAATTGCTGCCTGTTTTCCAACACCAGGATACTCATTTCGTACTTGAACAATGACCACAAATTTACTACATTCAGGTGGCAAGTGGATATCCATGACCTGAGAGACAGAATCTTTTGCTTTTCGATAAACGTCAGCTTCCATAGGTAATGCACCATGCATGAGATGGTCAATGTATGGGTTGTAAACGTCATAGTAAATAGGATCTTTTCGATGAGTAATCGCAGTTATTTCACAAACAGGAGATTCCCGTTCTTTTCCGAGTAAGTATGTGAATTCACAGAA
>WTZT01000116.1 GCA_009889685.1 Candidatus Hikarchaeia archaeon HikBin4 | reverse complement strand
GGAGGATCTGCTTCAAATCTGTTTTTAGTTATACGTTTCATTTGCAGAAAAAAGAATAATGAGTATAGGAGTAAAGATGTCCCGCAGAAGATCAATAATGCCGCCAATAATTGCGAATCTCGGACTAGATAGTATTGAATGTAAAGGGTTTCACTAGATGGATCTTTCCAGTGTAGATACAGTTGATTTGAAGGAAGTGTAGTTGTATAGTTAGAAGGACTAACTTTGCTAAGGAGAGAAATACTAATATCAGAATTATGGGGCAGAATGGCAGTATAGTTTCCAGTGACAATTACAGGTGCTTGAAACGATTTTCCAGACCGCGGTGAAGTAAATCCAACTTTGCCGGGACTACTAGGTAGAATTATTGAAGTTGAAAATCGACTTCGTTCTATTGAAAGCTTATCTTCAAAGATTATAGTACCGTTAGGATATCTGAACTGAACGTCAGTTAGATCAAGAGGTTTTTTTGTATTGATGCGGTGAATCCGATATAACTCTATTTTTGATTCATTTTCAATATAATATACAGCTTGATATTGGTTTTTTTCTAGGTGAAAGATGGCATTTTCGCTAGATTTCCAGAGAGAATCGTAGGCGAGGGGATCTGATGGAGAAGGTTCAGATCCTGTTAGAGAAATTGTTTGGCACCCCGCACAAAGAACTAAGAGTAATAGGAGAACGGTGGTAAATGATCGAGAGGTCATAAGGCACGCTATAGTGGAATAACACACTTCATTTCAGAAGGAAGATAAGGGCCTATTGCTGCTAGAATACCAGGAGGATCAGTTCCTGCAGAACAAATAATACTTTGTTCTAGAAGTCCAACTCTCTCGACGGAAACAATATCCTTTGCATGACCAGATTTGTTTACCGTAGCCCTGACCTCACTTTTTGTGGCACTATTTACATTTACACGCCCAAGTCCTCGTCTCCAACCATATAATCTGTCTAATTCTTTCTTGGACAATGAAGCTAGATTCCCTTGAACGAAAGCGAGAGGCATGTGCTGAACCAGTCCAAAACGTTGTCTAATTTGAGCAGGTGTTCCCGGCCCGAGTCCCAAATTGTTTGTGGTGATGCGGACTGGTTCAAGAGAATCAAGTAAGAAGCCTCGGTCATCCCAAGAAGATAAAGTCCCGATATATTCAGAACCATTTTGTGCGGGGGTCAAAATTTCCCCCCAAGTCTCAATTAAAATATTATTAGCAACCATTTCATCTTCACCATTCACAGTTATTTCTGGAAAGTTTTGAGGGGTAAAGGAAAGATCATAGGTCACATCAAGTTGGCCTATATCATTAAAGATTATAGAATCGAGAGAGCGAATTGCCCTGTTTCTTGCATTCCCTTTAACATAAATTTTGGTTGCCAAAATGACCATTATAAGTTCATGGACACTATCGCAACCTGATCTTGGAGATTATCAAGACGATTTTTCATTGAATCGAGAAGTTTAGAATTGTCCATAATACCCAATTTGGAATTACAAGTGGGGCAAACAAAACTTTGGTCAAGAGCGTCTTTGAAATTGAATCGAAGGGCGCAAGTTTCGCATAGATAAAATTCATTTTGGAGTTCGAAGTCATGACGTTTAGAGAGATATACGGAGAGGGAAGACATAGCCTCTAAAAGATTTATTTGGATCTGATCATAATTGAATGTCCAAAGATAAGTTAACCAGCCAGAATCTTCATCCCGAAGGCGTCGATAGCTAGCTAGCTCGTTTTCGTATAAAATGAATAAGGCACGTCTGACATTATTTAATTCTAAGTCTAGTTTTTGAGCAAGTTCTTCGTCGGTGACTTCGCCCTCTGGAGGGGATGCTGCTACAGGCATTCCGCGATCCCCAACCAAATCGTGGAGGTACTTTTGGATTACTTCGTCTTGTAGTAAATCTTCGAAGGCCATTGTGTAAAATGGGGTAGCAGTTAGGTTTAAACTTACTCACTCGTGTCTGGATTAAAAGGAAATGATAAATGATTAATCACCCTCTACAAGTTTTCCTGATTTTTGTGGGATTATTTTTTGTTTTGCACCATCCCATGATTGGTTTAATTCGTTTCCTTGAAATAGCCGATCTAAGAAAATAGCTAGTGCTGCGATTTCAGAATGGGGTTGATTGGTTACAGAGATATTCCAATCTGAAGCCTCATAAATAAAAAATGGAACTTTTTCCGCACCCACAATTATAAGAAGTGGAATAGAATGGCAGGATTCAATTACTTCATCAATGTGAGAATCTATTGGTTGTCCATACATTGTTAGGTGGACAATAGAACCGGTCCAAGATTTAACAAATTTCGAGATCGAAGTTGTAGATTCTGTTTTAAAATCTCCACCAAAGTTCAAAGAAACTTCGTTAATCGTAGATGAAGAGGAACTTGCAATGTCTGGGAAAATTACCCTATCAGCGCCAAACGCACGTGCCACTAGACCGACATGAGTAGTGATCCGATCATCCCTGCCAGGACGATGTCCAGTTCTCAAAATTGAAACTTCATAATTTTCGTCCATAGAGTAATATTGTGAAATGAGATTAAATAGTTTTAGCTAATTTTGTGAAGTAGTAAGGGTCTTAGTAATAGATACCTATGAGAAACTTGTGAACCTTGATGGAAAAAAGATTTTGATCACTGGGGGGTGTGGATTTATAGGATCTCGCTTGGCGGAACAGTTGTCTTCTAACAATAATGTGACCATCGTAGATCGATCTTCAAATCATGTTGGTGTTGAAGGGATAGAAAGGATAGAAGTAATTGAGGGGGATTTGTCGGATCCTGCAGTGGTTGAGATGGCAATTACATCTGAAACGGATATAATTTTTCATTTAGCAGCGGACAAAGCTGTTAACTCGGAGAACATTACTGCCCAATTTGATTTGAATAATAGAATGACATCGAATATATTATCTCGTATGAAAGACGTGGGTGTCACCAACATCGCATTTGCATCTTCATCTACCGTTTATGGAGAAGCGGACTGTCCGACTTCTGAGAACTATACACCCCTAGAACCAATTAGTGTATACGGAGCATCGAAACTTGCTTCAGAAGCACTTGTGTCCGCATATGCATATGGTTTTGATTACACTACGTGGACATTTCGGTTAGCAAATGTTGTCGGGCCACGCTTGCGAAGAGGAGCAGTGATACCTGATTTTATTGAAAAATTAAAGAAAGATCCAGAGCTGCTTCATGTATTGGGAAATGGACATCAAGAGAAATCGTACATATACATTGAAGATTGCATAGAGGCGATGTGTTGGATAGTTGAAATGACATCTGAGCCTACAAATGTATACAATATTGGCACAAAGACTACAATTTCTGTTAGAGAAATAGCAGAAAT
>WTZT01000115.1 GCA_009889685.1 Candidatus Hikarchaeia archaeon HikBin4 | reverse complement strand
AGCGTCCATGTGAGTGCCCACGTGTGTACTTTGACTGAAGCTGTGAACTGCAGCTGCATGTCCTTGCTCTATGCTCATTATTGTTTCCGCTTTAAACGCATTTCCCCCTCCTGGGATTAATATTGTGTCGTCATTAAGAGGAAGTGTTAGATCGAATAACATTCTAACTAATGAAACGTATTTATCCAACATATAGCTTCTTATTAAACTATTGAAAAAGGCTATTTTCCCTGGAGTGGATTTGTACTATATGACTTCAGTAATACGCCCAAAAAATCTTCCCGATACCGTGTCGAGAGGATATAGTCAAGCAAGAATAGATAATGGACATATATCCATTTCGGGAATGGTAGGAAGAATTGGAGAGTTCAAACCAGTTGGAAAAGATATGACTAGTCAGGCCAGGCAGGCATTTTCAAATGTCGAAACTATATTGGCAGAAATGGATAAAAATTTAAATGACATTTCAAAAGTGACTAGTTACTTGATTGAACCTCGGAAACACCTTCAAGAATATAACGCTGTTTGGAAAGAAATTTTCACGAAAGAACCGTATCCCTGTCATACATTAGTTGGAGTACATCAACTAGTCCAAGAGGCATATTTAGTGGAAATTGATGTCGAAGTTACTAGTGATTAGTGATCAAGAGAATTATCTACCTTTGCTACTAAAAAAGAGCAATGATTGATACAATATTGTATTTAACAACTGAAGACTTGATAGATTTGGCAGATCCAGAAGATTATGTTAATGCGACAAGAGAGGCATACAGAGAACGCGGGGGCGGTGCCCCATCAAATGCGCCTTCTGCACTAGCAACAGAAGATCCAAATACAGATTTGACAGGGTATATGTCCATGTTACCAGAAATAGGATACATGGGGTATTATGTGTATTCGGTAGGGGGGCCGGAAAGAGATGGTTGGTTGATATGCCCCCTATGGGATAGAAAAACTGGAAAAATGCTTGCTATTTTGGACGGATCTTATTGGAATCCCCTTAAAACAGGGGCATCGAGTGCAGTTGCTTCCGAGGTGCTTGCAAGAGAAGATTCTGAAACAGTGGGAATAATCGGAACGAGTCGGGTTTCATATGGTGCACTCCAAACACTAGCTGTTGTTCGAGATATCACTAGCGTGAAAGTATATTCTAGAAAATCTGAAAATCGAGAAGCGTTTTGTAAAACAATTGAAAAAGACATGGGATTTGATGCAAAGTCTGTTGATTCTAGTGATGGTGCTGTTGATAATGTGGATATTTTGGTTACGGCCACGGTTGCTTCTGATCCCGTTTTTGATGGATCGAGACTCAGTCCAGGTATTCATGTAAATGCAATGGGTCAGTCGGGGCACGAAAGAGAATTGGACATAGAAGCGATTTGTAAAGCAGATAAATATGTCCCAGATCTTCGGGAGCGGGTTTTTGCACACGGTGTGCAAGAACGACTTCGTATGGCTGGGGGATTTCTAGCAGCGTATAATGCTGGTCGCGTGGGTGAAAATCATATATATGCAGAAATAGGAGATATAATTTCGGGGCGCATTCCAGGAAGGACAAGTGCAGAAGAAATTACAATTTTTGACAGCACGGGAGTGGGTGTTGAAACTGTTGCATCTGCGGCTATGTTATATGAAAAGGCGATAAAAGAAGGGTTGGGAATTGAGCTTCCAATGACATCCTATAAAAATGCCACTCCAGGAACTGGAAAAATGTAAATAAAATTACCAGTCGGTTGCGATGTAATCAGTGAATCCAAATGACTCTTCTGCAGAATAGAACTCGATCTCAGTCCCTACTCCTGCTTTAACGGCTTTATCATATAGTAATTTCCCGCCAGCAACTGCTTCAGGTCCAGACCCCGTTGAATCGAATAAAGTTATCTCAGTTTCAGATTCTCGACCGGGATATTTATTTGCTAGAATTTCCCCCAATTCCGCATAGTAGTGAGTATCAAAATCAATGAACCCATGTTCTGCGGCATAGATATAGGCGCCTTGGGACAGTAGAGTTCTTGCTTTTATATCAGAGACCCACTTGGCTTTTTTGACGGTCACTTCGTCTACTTCTCGTTTGTCAGCTTCACTTCCCTGGCCCACTGCATTTACATGGGTACCTTCTTTCATTTTAGTCCCATCAAATACAGGAGTTGATGCTTTCGTCGCAGTGACGATAATATCAGCATTTGCGATTGCATCGTCGCTAGAATCTACAGAGGTTATATCACATTTAACGAAATCTTGCATTGTCTTGGCAAACTTCTCCCTATGTTCTTTGTTAGGAGAATAGACGTAAGCATGTTCTATATCGCGGACATGTTCAATGGCGACTAGTTGGCCTTTTGATTGTTCTCCGCTACCAATTAGGGCAACGATTGAAGAATCATCCCTCGCTAAAGCATCCACACCAACTGCACCAACTGCACCTGTTTTAAGAGGATTCCAGCTAGCCCCGTCGATGATTGCTAGTGGTTCTCCAATACTACTGTATAGTTGATTTAGATACCAGCCCTCGGTTGCAGAAGAAGGACACATTGTGTACATCCCCATGACATTCGAATCGGGCATGCTAGCCCCGTAAGTAATAAGACTAGCTGCTTTTCCATACCGAGGTGTTGGGCCTGCGTCGCTTGAGATGCGCTGCGACGGTTTTGCGGACGCACCTTCTCCCCTTTGACGGTACCCATCCCGAATGGATTCAATAAATTCTTCCATTGTTGCCAATCCGACAACATCTTTACCAGAAAGAAATAATGCTTTTTTGGGCATATTACTTTCATTTAAAAAAGTCGCGAGGTTAAATCTTATGAACTGGTTGTAGGAGGCCATCCCTTTGTCATATCTGAAATTCAATAGACATAGGAAGGTATGCAGTCGTTTGGTTCAGAGGCAAATGCATGCCACATGAGAGATGTTACAATCATATTTTCCGAATATTTATAATTTTTCCCCTCTGCGATACTATAGGCAAAAGGTTAAGGGGTCTTTGAATGGAAACAAGCAACATTTGTAGAATAGAAATTGACTCAATGGAAAAAGGTTCAGAAGCAAAGGTACTGGAGAATGCTCTTGCAGTAGAAGGGTATAAAGTTTCCATAGAAACCTCCAAGGTTTACACGGTTAGGTATGATTTTTCAGAGGGACAGTTTAAAGAAATAGCTGTGGTCCTTCACAACCCAATCACAGAGACTCCACGAATAAATGATCCTGTAGATAAAAAATTCGATTTTGTGCTTGAATTGGGATTTCTACCAGGAGTAACAGATAACGTCGCGAACACCACAACCGAAATCATAAATGATTTGTTCAAGATCGAAATGGGGAGAAACAAAGTCTTCTCATCTAAACTCTTGTTCATCTCCGGAGATATCACAAGAGAAAATATAAAAAAG
>WTZT01000114.1 GCA_009889685.1 Candidatus Hikarchaeia archaeon HikBin4 | reverse complement strand
AAGTTTAGCCCGTAGAGAGACGCCAGTGATGCTCGCAGGAGTTTTCGTAAGATCGCGTTCGACTGAACGTGATTGGTTCCAGCTTCCAAAGATCTATTTATCGCCTCTTGAATTACAGGCCCATCCGCTATCGGCTCTGAGAATGGCAATCCCAATTCTATTATCTTTGCCCCTCCTCGGATAAGTGCCGCTACATATTCTATTGTGGCTTCTTCATTTGGATCTCCTGCTGTAATGTATGGGATTAGTATTGGCCCCTCCCCAAATGCATCAGTAATTATGCTCATATTCCTCTTCCAATCCGATCAGTTGTCCGATTTTTTATTCCCAATCTATGCGATTCTTCCATAACAGTTTCCACGTCTTTATCCCCCCTCCCTGAGAGGTTTACAATTACCACCTCTCCGAGATCTCCTTCCACGTGATTCTCTAGGTATCCAATCGCATGGGATGTCTCGAGTGCTGGGATTATTCCTTCCATTTCCGACAGTAAGAAAAATGCCTCTATTGCCTCTTTATCACCAATAGTTCTTGGGATCACCCGGCCCTCATCAACCAAGTAAGCCAATTCTGGTCCCACTCCTGCATAATCCAATCCTGCAGAAACACTATGCGATTCTACTATTTGCCCATCCTCATCCTGGAGTATTTTTGTTCTCGCGCCGTGCAATACACCTTCCTTCCCTATGGTCAAAGATGCTGAATGATGTGCTATCTTCCCCTCCAGTTTAGCTTCTATGCCTTTCCCACCTGCTTCAACTGCAATTAAATTAACCTGATCATCCCGCAAGAAGTTATAGAATGCACCCATTGCGTTTGAACCTCCTCCTACACAAGCAACAACGCTGTCTGGCAACCTTCCCACTTTTTCTTGAATTTGTTCACGTGCTTCTTGTGATATTATTGATTGAAAATCCCTTACCATTTTAGGAAACGGATGCGGCCCTACGACCGATCCAATCACATAGTGTGTCGTTTCCACGCTCTTTGACCAATCTCTTAGTGTCTCATTTATCGCTTCTTTTAACGTACCACTGCCTCTCTCAACAGGATTTACCTTTGCCCCGCTAATCTCCATACGAAACACATTCGGACGTTGTCTATTGATGTCCTTTTTCCCCATATATATCTCACAATCTAAACCTAGATATGACGCAGCCATAGCAGTTGCAGTTCCATGCTGTCCAGCTCCTGTTTCTGCAATAACTCTCTCCTTTCCCATATATTTTGCTAGCAAACATTGTCCAAGAGCATTGTTGAGTTTATGTGCCCCCCCGTGCACGAGATCCTCCCGTTTAAGATATATCTCCTTCCCATATTTTTCCGACAATCTTTCCGCTTTGTACAACGGAGTAGGGCGTCCTCCAAAATCCTTCAATCGCGCAAAAAAATCATCCATAAAGCCATCTTGATTTTTTCTCACATAATTTTCATACGCGGAAGTCAATTCCGATATAGCTGGCATCAATACCTCTGGCACGTATTGCCCCCCGTATTTCCCAAATTTAGTACTATTCATATTCCGATCTGAGCAAACCGTTTTGTGTTTTCTCCTATGTCCCCCTCCATGATGGCCGTTCCGATGAGTAACCCATCGGCTCCCGATTCATACATCATTATGGCATCTGCTTCATTATTGATGCCACTTTCTGCAATCAAAACAACATCCGAAGGAACTTTAGGCGCAAGTCGTTTGAAAGTGTTTAGATCCACCTCTAGGTTTTTTATATTCCTATTATTTATCCCAATAATATCTGCCCCTGATCGGATTGCCACTTCTATTTCTTCTTCTGAATGCACTTCTACCAACACTTGAAAACCTCTCCGTTTCGCAGCCAACACTAGTTTATCTATTTCCTCTACAAAACTAGCTATTATCAATATAATATCTGACTCAACAGCATCCAGTTGCATCTCATTCAATATGAAATCTTTTCTCAAAATTGGAACGTCAACCGCCTTTCTCACACGCTCAAGCGATTCTATTGACCCATGAAAATGTTCTGGTTCAGTCAACACTGAGAGAGCGGTAGCCCCATTTTTTACCATAGAAATTGCCATCTCCACTGGATCTTCATAACGTACTTTTTCTGTGGTTGGACTTGTGGGCTTTATTTCTGCTATAATTGGAATGTTTCCCCTTTCTCTAGATTTTCTCAATGCCTCTGGTAAAGACCGTGCAGAAACCTCAACCCTCTTGCCCGGGGACTCCCGCCGCTGAACCGACTCAAGTATCGCCTGAATCTCAGGTGCCAATCCCTCTTTTTTGTTCATTATTGTACGTTTATGGACTTATATGTACATAAGGTTAACTGTTCTGAGGGATTAGTTCTGCTAAAACTATATTCCCATTTTTATTTACTATTTTTCTTTTTTCTAGCTTCTCTAGCTGTTTTATATGCTTCAAAATTACAAATAGGACATCCTATCTCCCATGGATCTTTTCCCTTATGAATCACTAGTTCAGGGAGTTTATGATCTTCACACATTTTGTCTGATACTTCTATTTCTCCTTCACGTGGGAACGGAAGCGTATATCCGCATTCAGGATACCTAGTACATCCGACTAATCGCGATCCGCTTCTCATTCTCTTAACTGCAAGCTCCCCCTCTTCTTGAGAGCCACAATCTGGACAAACCCCTATAATTAGATCTTCCTCTGCTTCTGCATTATCTTCTTCGCAAATGGGGCACCCATATACGAACGTCCCCCTTCCTGCAATCATCTTAATATTTTTCAATTTGTGCATTTCACAAACATCTTTCACGACTAATGGCTCCCCTTTATTGGGTAACGATAGTGTAAATTTACATTCTGGCCAATTATCACATCCCACAAAAAATGTCCTCCTTTTCTTACTTTTTCTAACGATCAATTCACTACCACAATCTGGACATGGTCCTATTGTTTTATCAGCCTTTAAGGCATTTCTTATGTGCTCTCCTATCTCTTCCTCCGAGCCCTTTAATTCCACAAAAATTTCAGCTAAAATTTCTCTCGATCGTTTGGTAACTTGTTCTAATGTTAAATTCCCTTTGGCTATATCTGCCATGTTTGCTTCAAGTTCTGCAGTCATCTCTTTTGATACTACTAATTTTGCATATTTCTCAACTGCTTCTATGACCCCTCGTGCCAAGTTTGTAGGTTGTGGTGGATTCTCTTCCAAATATCCCCTTTGATACAGTTTTTCTATTGTATTGTGCCTCGTGGATTTAGTCCCTATTCCAATTTTTTCCATGGTTTCAATCAACCTAGCTTGTCCATATCTCCTTGGGGGCTGAGTTTCTTTCTGTTCTACCCATGCTTGTTTCATAGATAATTTAGATCCATCTTCCACTTGTGGGATATAATTTTCTTCATTTTTGTGATATGGGTACACTCTGTGATATCCTTCTTTGACCAACCT
>WTZT01000113.1 GCA_009889685.1 Candidatus Hikarchaeia archaeon HikBin4 | reverse complement strand
GGTTATCCTTCCAGATTGGTATCTATATTGGTCATTTGGTCTTCTTAAACTCGAGCCGCTCAACCCTGCACTTTCTATATTGGGAGGTGACAAGATAATGCTAGATCGCACATTTGGAGTTCTTGCAAATCTAGTCGTTGTAGGGTTCTTAGCAATTTTGCCATTTGTAAACAAAGGCAAAGCAAGACGACCCGTAGAAGAACCATTTTGGGCAGCCTTTGGCGTTGCAGGTGTAGTCTTTGCATTTACAGTAAGTGCCCTTTCCGTCAAAAATCTAGTCCCTATAAATTCTCATCTTCTCTTCGATTTAACTTTCATCCTCCCCGTTTTATTTGGAATTGTGATCTATTCTTTACTAAAGACTATGCGAGAAGGATATATGTATGAATTAAACAGACGTTACTATCGTCTTAGGCCCCCCAAACCTCATAAACCTCCTAAACCTCTCAAATAGTGTCTTACCATGGAAAATGTAGATCGAGAAGTAATCGTTCCTAACCAACTTTATAAAAGTATAGTTGTAATTTCCACTACATTTTCCATACTAACTATCGTAATTGGGTTTATTCTCCTTGACATGGCAACCCAAAGAGCAACTACTCCTCTTTCGCAGATAGATCCGCTATTTGCCTCAATTGGTCTTTCTTTAATTGGACTTGGAACTATAGTATATGCATTCGCCACTCGTTTCAAAACACAAGGAATGGCAATGACTAAGAGCGATGAGAATTAATTTAAACCATGGCAGATGAATTCATGAAAGGCTTTGGCATATTCGCAAGTGCAGGGTTGGCGTGGATGATTCTCTCTGGGTGGTTCACAACTCCTGGGTTTGAAACCACTCAGTTAATAGCACCCGTACCTGAAAATTTGGATTTCTACGGGCAGTTTTCAATTGTACTCAGGGAAATTATGTTTTGGTTCGCCGTTGTTGGGGCACTTACCTTTTGGGTTCTTATCCCTGCTATTAATGAAATCAAAGCCAAATCAAACGAAAAATAAAAACTATTTTTACTTATACTGGTACTAATACGAGAAACTGATCTAGTGGGCCTGCCGGAAACATCACTATATAAAGTACGTATGTCAAAACTAGTGCCGATCCAACTATAGAACCTTTGGGTAATTCTATTTCCATCCCCCCTCTAGATTCTACAAGTCTAGCTTCAAATTCGAATATATCTGCCAAAACCATTGCCAAAACCATTAAAGACAATATCATCCCCCCGTGATGATGGAGGGTCATATAGTACAGTGAAAATATTATTAGTATCCCATTTGAAATCTCATGAATGACGAATCGTTGTAGGGATCCTTTTTCTTCTTCATTTTGTTTGATATGGGATCTATGGGCCAAAAGCCGAGTGACTAGATTCACCACTGCCCCAATTAATAAAATAGGCTCTATAATTGGAAAAAAAATAGCATCAATCGGGCCTAATATAGCTGGGTCCATACTTACTGTTCTTAATGCAGCCGTTTAGCGTTTATCATTTTAAATAAGACCTTTCTCTTTCATCCCATTTATCAGATCATCTATCAGACCTTCTACGGCTTCATAAGGAAAATTCTGTTTATCTGTCAACCGCATACTTAATTCAATCACTGTCATCGAAAAGTCTCCTGATTCAAATCTAGTAGACATGCCATTTGGCAGTGTCGGGACTAGTTCCATCTGATTTGATATTGGGTATGTAGCTGGAGAGAATGCTTCAAAAAACTGTTCACGTAATTCTTCTTCAATGGTCTCCATGACACTTTAGTAATCTCTACTGCTTAAAACATTTTTGGGATTCTTTCCAATCGTATCGATTCCTTTATTTAATCCTCCCTCCCGAGACTTTATTATATGAGCCTGAAGCATATTCTTAAATTTGCTACGGCGTCTCTCGCACTTCTTTTTTATTCGGGGATTGCAGCAGCAGAATCTTCTCTCACCGATTCTGCGAAAAGTATAGTGATGGCTTCTATTTTTGGAATGATTGCAATTCTTTTTTTGTGCTATGTCCTTCTCAAGTACGGCGGAGAGGCGCAATAGTTGGTTCAATTCACTAATCACCATTAGGGGTAGTAAGTTTAATCCAGTTGCCAAACCTTTCACCCCTTAGTGTCGCTATTCATAACTAATTCTCTTACTGGAGAAAAAGAGGAGTTCAAATCAATAATTCCCAATTCTGTTTCAATATATTTTTGTGGTTTAACAGTTTCAGATTTGCCTCATTTAGGACATGCACGAGCGTGGGTTCATGTAGATGTTATGAGACGCTGGCTTGAACATTTAGAATTTTCTGTCACTTATGTCGAAAATTTCACCGACATAAATGAGAAAATTGTAGCTAGGATTGGCGAAGCGGATTACGGCGAATCCGAATCTGAAGTCGCCACTTATTTTATCAATAAAACTCTTGAAGACATGAATTCATTAGGCCTAAAAAGTGCCCATATTTACCCAAAAGCATCTGAACATATACCTGAAATTATTGATATTATTTCTTCTCTCCTCAATTCCAATCATGCATATGAATCTAATGGTTCGGTATATTTCGACGTAAGTTCATTTGATAGCTACGGGGAACTATCAAAACCGAATTTAGATGGGGAATTCTTTTTAGATACCTCGGAAGAACCATCTGAGAAAAAACATCCTTATGATTTTGCGTTATGGAAAGCAGGCCAAGTCCCTCCCGAATCCATATCTAAATACCGTGATCCAAATTTACCTCCTATCGACATACCTTCTGGAGATGTCTGGGATTCTCCGTGGGGATCTGGTAGGCCTGGTTGGCATATAGAATGTTCTGCGATGTCTATGACTCACCTTTCCAATAATATAGATATTCATGCAGGAGGACAGGATTTGATGTTCCCCCATCATGAAAATGAAAAAGCCCAGAGTGAAGCATCCACCGGAGGGTGCTTTGCCAATTTTTGGGTGCACATTCGTCTTCTAGAAACTCAAGGTGCAAAAATGAGCTCGAGTTTAAAAAACTATTTTTCTGTTAGTAATTCGATCTCAGAATTTGGTGCCAATTCTATCAAAATGTTTTTAATTTCTACTTCCTATCTTCGGCATCAAACTTATTCTGAGGCTGCCCTCCATGAGGCAGTGGAACGCTGGGGGAGATTGGAACGTACCTATCTTAGAATTACAAATGCACTCAGAGAATCTCTTCCAGACCCAACAATAACCGATGAACCCCTTCGAAAATCTATAGAATCTTCTGTACAAAACTTCCAAACCGCATTGAATGATGATTTTAACACGAGGGAAGCACTTGTAGCAATTTTCGACATCGTCAATTCTCTCAATCAACATCTTGAGGAACTTGAAAAATATGATCATTTTGCATTAGATCTTGCGATTAAGACTCTAGACGATCTTGCTAGAAATGTACTTGGATTCTCTTTT
>WTZT01000112.1 GCA_009889685.1 Candidatus Hikarchaeia archaeon HikBin4 | reverse complement strand
CCATGATGGGCAATGCAATTATCAACCCAACTAAACTGGCCACTTTAAATTCTGTGAATTTGAGTTCCAATATACCATACAACCTAGGTCTTGTAACTTCACTTACCGGAAGTATAGAGTCCCATAAGAAATTAATAGCAGTATCTGCAAAAGGAAATGTAATGACACTAACTAATCCTGCAACTCCCACCACTATCGCTAATCTTTTTATCAATTCTCCTATGTGATCTATTATCGGCAACTCTCTATCATCCTTTGGTCCTTTTTTCTCACCAATGAATTTTCCCCGCGTAATATCTTCTTGTGCCACACCCTGAACCGCATCTTTAATCCTCGAAGCAAGGTCTTCACCAATGCCCGAAACGACAGAGAAATCGTTTTCATTTGCAGCTTGCAACGCCTCAATAGTACCGAAACCCGCATCTTCAAGCGCTTGGGCTTTAATTTTTCCAATACCAGGTATGTCTATCAATTTCATTTCGTTAAAGGAACTTGTCCATCTACACGATCCTTAAGTGAGGTAACTGGTATAGACCTTTTTGTAGAGGCCCACACCGATAAGGTTGTGCTCAAGAAAGAAAATATCACAGTAAGATGAGCGTCAGTGACTTGATAAACCCTGATGCTCGTCGTACATTCGATAAAGGCAGAGAAACGGCATCAGACATGTTGACAGCTGCCAAATCAAAACTACGCCGCGTGTTTATAGTTTTTGTCGTTTTCCTATTGGCTACTATCTATGCAATGCGTTTATGGGTTTGGCCCAGTTTAAAACGAGATTTACTCTCCCGTGGAGCCGATGTAATTGTATTAACGCCCTTTGATGTTATATTGTTGCAAGCTAAGCTTGGCATTCTTATCGGTATTATTTTTTGTATCCCCTTTTTCCTCTACTATTCTCGAGACGCTCTCAAAGACCGCGGGATATATCCTCAAACGGACATAGCCATCTGGAAATTAATTGGGATGGGACTCCTTTCCACATTTCTCTTTTTCGGAGGCATCGGATATTCTTACAGAATTTTTTTCCCATTAATGTTTGATTTTTTGGCCTATAATGCAGTAAGCGCAGGTCTCTCACCCACATATTCTATCGTAGAATGGACTCAATTCATTTTCGTTCTTGGTTTCGCGTTCGGTCTCGCGGCACAGTTGCCCCTGGTTATGACAACTCTATCTTATACCGAAATCATTCCTTACGAAACATTCAGAGACAAGTGGAAATACGCAGTTTTAGGAATGTTTGCATTCGGAGCTATATTTTCCCCACCTGACCCATTTACCCAAATTTTATGGGCCGCCCCTCTAGTTGTTTTATATGGATTTAGTTTGTATTTATCAAAAGTCGCCGTTTCATTCCGTAGGGGAAAAGATAGGATTGATATAATTAAAACCGCACGAACTCACTCCAAAATCATATTAATTACAATAATCATAACTGGCGTTTTTAGTTATTGGTTATCTACCACCGGGGTAACTCAAATCCTCACTTT
Source organism: Candidatus Hikarchaeia archaeon HikBin4 (assembly GCA_009889685.1). Lineage (GTDB taxonomy): Archaea > Halobacteriota > Halobacteria > Halobacteriales > Hikarchaeaceae > Hikarchaeum. The sequence goes on along the minus strand of WTZT01000112.1, from coordinate 1,934 downwards.
GGTGGGTTCACTCCAGAACTATATCACTAGTACGCCTTCAGATCCCCTTAACCAATCTTGGCAAGTTAGTCTAATCTCACCTTTTGCATTCGCCATATTAATCAGTTTTATCGCTGGAATCTTAGTATTGCTATATCATTCTATACCCGAATTAGAGCCTATAATTGCCTTTGGTGATCCAACTGCAATCGATTTAGAATCTCTCGACATTGAAGGTCTCCAAATGGCCCCCCCCGAGGCACTCCTCCAATTGACAGAAGAAAAAGGACTCTCCATGGCTTCCAGGGCAATCGAAGTGGGAGATGCAGAAAAAGCCCAGGCTATTTTACGAGCAGTCGATTCTGCCAAACAAATGCGCGCCGTAGACATGCTATATCACTTCGACGAAGAAGAGTGGAACCGAATGAAGAGAAAAAGGTTAGACACGAAAAGAAAAAGAAAGTTCGAAGGATCTTTTAAACGAGCAACAGCTGGGATTGTAAGTTCAGTCTCAGAGAAAGAAGTTGGAGAAGAAGAAATTGGTGGATATGCCTACGATATAGCCTTCTTATTCGACACTTTGCGATCTAAATCCTTCAGAATTTTTGGAGTATTCATAACTGTCTTGGTAAGTGTTTTTACATTCCTCTACACGGGCGGAATTGGAAAAATAAAAAACGATTTCCTCCGTCGACTTCCCGATATAGTCAACCCAGAAGAAGTTAGTATTGTAACTCTTCATCCCGTAGAAGCACTCATTTTTGAAATTAAAATTGCAACCTTGTTGGGTCTTGTTGCAACATTACCTTGCGTCCTCTACTACATGTGGCCCGCTCTCAAGAAACGTGGCATAATTAAAGGTGATCGAAACGTAGCATTTAGTTGGGCCGTGGCTATATCTCTTGGACTCCTTTTCGGCAGTGCATTGGGTTATCTCTATGTAGCCCCGGCTTTTGTTTCATATTTTGTTTATGATGGAATTCGTGCAAATATGCTTATAACTTACAGGGTCTCTAATTTCTTTTGGCTTATTTTCTTTTGCACTGTTGGAATTGGACTTTGGATGGATATTATTGTAACAATGATAATGTTCCATAGAGCAAAACTCATTTCCTACACCACTATGTATAAAAACTGGCGCACTGCGACTGTTGGAATTCTAGTTCTATCTGCCGTGTTTACTCCACCTAGTGTTATAACCATGATTCTAGTCACACTTCCCATCATGATCGCATACGGAATTGGGTTGGCAATCTTATGGTTCTATGATACACTAAAACCATCTAACATTTCATTATAATCGCCCCATACCCTTTCATTTTAATACTTAAACCACTCTAAAAGCTAACATGAAAACCAAAGCTTCTACCATTCCCTCTTCAAAAATAATCTCTGAAGAAGTCATCCGTATTGGCTTAATTGCTCTGTTTATAACTGGTCTTTTGACCGCACAACTTACCGCAGTAAAAATCCTCGAATTGCCACTCTCTTTTTTGAATTTTGGAACCTTCGCTATCGTCCCCGCTGGAGTCTTAGCATATGCAATCACTTTCTTCGCATCCGATTGTTACGCCGAGTTATATGGTAAACGATCAGCGAGAATGGTCGTAGCTGTTGCATTCACAATGAATATTTTAATGCTGCTCCTTATCTGGATTTCAATCAAAGCCCCGGGATCAGACGCAGGCGTTTCTCCTGAATTATTTGCAACAGTATTGGGACCATCTGCAAATGTAGTCTTAGCTAGTTTAGTTGCCTATTTAATCAGCCAAAATTTAGACATCTGGATCTTTGATTCCATTCGAGAGAGGACTCAAGGTAGCAAACTTTGGTTAAGAAACATAGGTTCTACTACAATCAGCCAACTCATAGACACAATCATCTTTATAACTTTGGCATTTTCAATTTTCCCCTCACTTATTGGAATTGGAATTGAATTGCCCCACTCCATTCTC
>WTZT01000111.1 GCA_009889685.1 Candidatus Hikarchaeia archaeon HikBin4 | reverse complement strand
AATCAATCTCTCAAGCACGTTCCCAAAAATAAAAATATTTGTTGTCACGATCTCTTTTGAGTTTTCCATCCAATAATTCCCATTGTTATCGATATAATCGTAGTAATTAATTGTAATTCTCTAAACCAATAAGGAATTTCAGGAAGTAAAATCCTCATTATAACCAACAAATCTGAAATTATTGGGATCTCTGAATTCCCAGAATCTATATCTACGAATTCTCCTGGATTTTTTGTAGCAGTCTCCCACCCAAACCCCTCGCATTTTTCATCTCTGCATATCTCCTCTATCCCACTTATTTCTCCATATGGCAAACGATCAGCTTCATATGGTATATATTGTGTCCAAACCCCCCAGACAATTTCCCCTTGGGGGTTTACTTCTATAATTCGTTTGTTCAGCGTATCTGTGATCAATATGTTCCCATTTGGTAATTTATCTGCATCCCTAGGCCAATTTAGTTCAATTCCTCCTGCTTCATAAAGTGCCCAAACTGGCTTCCAATTCCCCAGTCCATCCCTATGTAACTCTACAATCCTATTATTTCCACTGTCTGCCACCAATATCTTTCCTTCACTTAACCATTGAGGGTTATGCTGGTGATTAAGTATACTTGGATCTCCACACCGGATATCACCATCTCCGTCTGTGTCTTCTAGTTCCCCTCTCCCTTTGCAACTAGCGTCGTCATCATTCCCATAATCTTCATTTATAATCTCAACTACCCCTTCATTTCTATCGACTATCAAAATTTGATTAGCATTTCTCACTGAAACTAGATATCTATTTTCCCCAATCACATCCACATCATTTATGTGGAGCCAATCCCGTTTTGTAGGGTCTTTTGGTTCCTCATAAATAGTTTTAGCTTCCCAACTCCACGTAATCTCCCCTCCCTTCACCGTAAATATCCGTTCCATATCCATATCTGACATCAAGAATTCCCCCGAAGGAAGAAGACTGACCGCATGAACTTCGCTATCTTTTCTAGTCCTGACTTCGTAGCTGTACTCTTCAACTACTTTTGGCCCTTTCCCCACTTCTATAATCCTAAACCCCGTTCGCACACATTCTCCCGGGCTCAATTCACAATTTGAATAACCACTATGCATAAACCCCACTAGTATCTTTCCATCTTCTAGTACCGTGGCATCAAAATAGCTATCAGCACTAGCTTCTTTCCACTTCTGTTCTACCCCCTCAAGTAGGTACACACTACCGAATTCATGCCACCCTGGGCCTCCTCCTTGAGATCCTACTAGCGTCATCTTCTCTTGACTCGAGTCTACTCCCATTACTGGCGCAAACAACAAACTTCCCACTATCATCAAGACAAATAAAACAATACCCGCTATTATAATTGGCCCCCCTTTGTCCTTCAAGTCCATCATCATACGAGGCACTGCAACTACTAAAATACCTTTTGATCTGTGTCCACCACGATTTAATATGTTAATAATCGAACATTATATATGTGTATATACCTAAATTCGTTCCATGTCATTGTCTGACATGAGTAATAAAATTACAAATATACAAGAAGATTACGCAACTAAGCCCGTTCCTAAAAATAAACGGCGTAGTGCGTTTGGTACCCTAGTGGTATGGTCTGGTTGGACTATCAGTGTAACCGGCCTTATCGTAGGTGGAACAATTGGGGCAGGTTTGCCGCTTCGTGCGGCTATACCTGCCATTTTACTCGGAAATTTGGTCCTCGCATGCGTAGGATCTCTAAACGGTTATATCGGCATGAAAACTGGCCTTTCGACTTATATGCTCGCACAGTCACTTTTCGGAAAGTCCGGTTCCGTTATCATTTCCGTCTTTATCGGAATCATGGCTATGGGATTCGTAGGAGTATTCGCAGGACTCACTGGAGGCTTCATCAATTCCCAAATAGCTTCCATCCCCGCTATAGTTGGGGCCCTTGCATTCACCGTTTTGGTCGTTTTAACTGCCATTCACGGGTTTAGAGGACTAGAAACTCTAAGTAAAGTTGCAGTGCCCGCACTATGGGTTTTCGCGATCGTAGGACTCCTAGCAGTTGGATCCCAAGTCGCCGGAGGACTAACTGGAATTTTCAATATCTCTCCTTCTGGAGCATCCTTGACAATAGCCGGAGCTATGACTCTTGCAATCGCAACTTGGATCGCAGGGGCAACTATCACTGCTGACATCGGCAGATACGCTCAAAACCGAGACCATGTGCTTTTAGGGGCATTCGGAGGTTGGATAGCCGGAGCAGCATTTTTAGAATGCATCGCAGCGGCCTTAGCTCTTGGAGTAGGCGATGGAAATTTGGTAGTTGTTATGGGTTCGATGGGAAGTCTCTTCGCACTCCTAGCATTCCTCGTTTTCGTATTGGCAATGTGGACTTCTGGAGATAACAACCTGTACAGTTTCTCCCTCGCATTCGCAAGTTTAAGCAATGTCGTCGGCGGAAGCCTAAAAAATGTCACAAAAGAACAATGGGTTATCGTTGGTGGAGTTATTGTGTTCCTCCTTGCAGCATTAGGGATCTACGGTCAATTTGTTCCTTTCTTGTTACTGATAGCAATCACTGTGCCACCCGTAGCAGGAATTTTCATTTCCCACTTCTACGTCTTAGGAAATATAAATAAAAAAGTTAAAGCAGGCGCAAAAGGCATCAACACAACTGCATTTGCATCTTGGATACTTGCTAGTGGGTTTGGATACCTATCTGTCCCTGGGACATTCCCTGGTCAAGGTCAAATTAGTATCGCAGCTCTCTCATCTGTGCCACTTCCAATAACTACATTGGTGCTTGCCATCGTACTATATGCAGTTCTAACCCGAGTGACCGCATAGATTTTAGGAAGTATATCTTTCCATTTTCTTATTTTTCTCTCTTTATTACTAGATATTTCTCTGACCCAATCTTTTCTAACTACACATTTCATGTTCTTCAACGACCAAACCACGGTATGATACACCGAAAAAAAATATCCGAAGCTCTAATAGAAAACGATCTAGATATAATCGTTGCTTCTTCTCCTCAAAATGTTTTCTACCTTTCGGGCCTAGAAAGTCTTACTCAACGTTTACTTGGCCAGAAAGCATTTGCAATTTGGCAAAAAGATCTACTCAACCCCATCCTCGTTCTACCCGCTGTTGATGCTAGTATAATAGTAGATACTAATGTGCCCTATAATTCAGTCTATACTTATGGTGATTTCTTCCTCTATGAAGGAACTGAACTTTCCCCATCCGACCGCGCCGTACAAAATATTAAAAACGAAAATAATTTTGAAAATCCAACCCTTGCTCTTCTATCTGCAATTAATTCAATCCCCCTCACTTCTGGTACAATTGCCATCGAAAAATCAGGATTCTCTTTTTCTGAGATCGACGAGCTTACTCGCGGACTAACTTTCAACACTGTAGATGCAGAAAATCTACTTTCTGAACTACGACAAATTA
>WTZT01000110.1 GCA_009889685.1 Candidatus Hikarchaeia archaeon HikBin4 | reverse complement strand
TCTTTCCCACTATGAAATCAGTAGAGTTATAGCCGTACTTTTTTTAACTTATCCTGGTATATGTATTCCGTGAAAAATAATATCTTCACCTACAAGATTCACCTTGAGGTATTTTCCCATGCGCATTGAAACGGATCCCAAACTTGGATATGAAGACGTTTTAATTCGGCCTAAGAGATCCACTCTAGGGTCTCGAAAGAAAGTCGATCTCACACGAAAGCTTATCTTCCGAAATTATCTCTCTACTGTGGATATACATTATGATGGGATTCCCATTATGGCTGCAAATATGGATGGTGTTGGTACTACCTCTATGGCTCAAGCCCTGTCCTCTCAACAACTTTTTACCTGTTTAATAAAAACCTACGATTCTTCCTACCTGATTAATTTTTTCACCACTCATCCTGATCTTAAAGAATCCACTGCTATGAGTATTGGCATCACTCAACCCGAACTTGAAAAGTTTGTCTCTGTTAAAAAAGAAGTAGGTGAAAATCTCAAATACATCTGTGTAGATGTGGCAAATGGATATTCTGAACGTTTTGTCGATTTCATTTCTACCCTTCGGGACAATTATTCTGACGTGGTTATCATAGCTGGTAACGTAGTAACTGCAGACCAAACACAGGAACTACTTCTCAATGGGGCCGATATAATCAAAGTTGGCATTGGGCCTGGAAGTGTATGCACTACTCGAATCAAAACTGGTGTTGGTTATCCTCAACTTTCAGCAGTCATTGAATGCGCCGACGCGGCGCATGGTCTAAATGGACATATTATCGCAGATGGTGGATGCGTTTTCCCTGGCGATGTAGTGAAAGCCTTTGCTGGAGGGGCAGATTTTGTTATGATCGGTGGTATGCTGGCTGGCCACACCGAGGGCGGCGGGGAAGTGGTCACTAAATACTATACTGATGGTGAATATCATCTAAATGAAGATGTCAATTCTTACACCCCTGTAATCAAACCAAAAGAATTCGTTGAATTCTATGGGATGAGTTCTAAAACAGCAAATGAGAAACATTTCGGAGGACTCAAAGATTATCGGTCTTCTGAAGGTAGGACTGCATTAGTGCCATACAGGGGCGAAGTGAAAGAGACCGTTCAAGATATTTTAGGTGGAGTTAGAAGTGCCTGTACTTATGTAGGTGCAAGAAAACTTAAACAACTTTCAAAATGTACTACTTTTGTTACTACCGCACGTCAATACAACACTCGCTATGAAGAAAGCACAATCGGGGATTAATCCCACTTGCATCCTCGTAGCAGAATTTCCTCACATTTCTAACTAACTTTCTTTTTATCATCTGAAACAATACAGGTCCTATGGAGTTCGAGTCCTTACCTACTACTCCTACTTCGGAAGAACTCTTGGATAAAGCCTTTTCAAAAGCAGCGAGAGCTGGAAAGGCACAATATGGGGTCCAAGCCCAACGATCCATGATTCAAACATCTTCTAATATACTCTCAGACAACCTTGAGAATGTAGTCAGAACGTGGCCAAATTTCGATTCTATTAGTCCTTTTTACTACGAATTAGCAGATATCCTAGTCGAAGTAGGGACTTTGAGGAAAAGTCTTGGAAAAATCCAATGGGCATCCACTAAAACAAAAGACATAGGTCGCGAACACCAACGTTCTCTTCTGGGGACTGATCTCGGACAAGCAAGGACCATTCGAAAACAAGCATTTGCCCGAATGGCTTCGGTTGTCCGGGGCGTTTCAAATGAGTTAATCATCTTATCCGAAGCTAGGAATTCTCTCAGACGTCTACCTACAATTAATCCTGACATCCCAACTATTGTGGTTGCGGGATATCCAAACGTTGGTAAGTCATCTTTTGTAAATTTAATTACAAATGCCAGGAACGAAATCGCTTCATACCCTTTCACAACACGTGGGGTTCTAGTAGGTCATATAGAACGAAATCGCATCCGATATCAAATCATAGATACTCCCGGATTGTTGGATAGGTCAATGTCCGATCGAAATGATATCGAAAAACAAGCTATAAGCGCACTTAGACATGTTGCAGATTGCATTTTATTCTTCATAGATGCCAGCGAAACATGTGGATATTCACTAGAAAACCAGTTGAGTCTATGCGATGAAATTAAGTCTCAATTTGAAATAAACCTCATTACTGTGTGCAGTAAATCTGATTTATCCACAAATGTAGAATCTGATTATTATCTCTATATCTCTCCTGATACTTCTAATTCTTTTGATCCCTCTCTTACTATAAAACCAGAAATCCTATCCTCCTCTCAATTGATTAAACATGCCATATCTTCCATTCCTATACCCGATATTTGGTCAACTTCTCCTCTTAAATAAAAACCCTGCTAAAATCGGAAATTCTTAACAGTAGGAAGTAAATTAATGGACATGTTCCAAGGACGTCCTGCCAGGAACTCCGAAATCATACTTGTCGGGCGATCTAACGTAGGCAAATCTACTTTGATGAGAAATATCACTGGACGCGCATTCCGAATTGGAAAAAAACCAGGAGTAACAAGAAAACCTAATTTTTATGATCATCCCCAACACAATTTCTTAATTACAGATTTACCTGGATTTGGGTTCATGTCCGGCGTCGAACGTACGTATAGGGAAACAATAAAAACTGACGTAGTTCAATATGTAGAATCCAATTCCAATTCAATACTTGCAGCAGTACTAGTCATTGATGGAAATAGTGTGATAGAAATAATAGACCGTCACCTCTCGCGTGGGGATATTCCCCATGACATAGATTTTTACAATTTCTTAATCGACCTCGAAATACCGACCATTTTGGCTATAAACAAAATAGATAAAATCAATAATTTAGATGCCTCTTTAGACACTATTTCAACTAGTTTTGGTCTACCCCAGCCCTGGAAACAATGGTCAGACATTATTGCGCCCATAAGTGCGAAAAAAGGCGATCTGTCTTCGATGTTATCTATCTTGCGCACTTTGTTGCATGATGCTAAACATGATGACCTTTTACAATTTTTCAAATAAATCTTCTCTTCAACTTATCAAAATCAGAAGGTGGCTCGGTGAATTAGTTTCGCCACATTGAGCTTAGTGGGGGTAACCTTCGTCATAACCACCACTTATTATTATTACCTCTTTGGAATTCAATTTTTCCTTTTTATGTTGTATTATTCGAGCTTATGTCTTTGCAGCACCATGCACGTCTATGGAACTTTTCGCCGTTAAAGGAATACCTGAGATAAAGCCTGGTGATAATATTCCCTACCATATTGAAAAAAACATTGACTTAATCGATGGTGATATCATTCTTATAGCTAGTACTATTGTTTCAAAATCAGAAGGGAGGGCTAAAAATTTATCCGATTTTACCCCTTCAGAACGAGCAGAATCTATGGCAAAATCATTTGGATCCCTCGCCAACAAACCAAAAGATGCCCGACTCGCACAAGCCATCCTC
>WTZT01000011.1 GCA_009889685.1 Candidatus Hikarchaeia archaeon HikBin4 | reverse complement strand
AAAGACTTCAGATATACCGGTTTAAATCGTCTCGATTGAGTTTTTTAAGTACTTCTCCAGCAGTTTTATCTAGAAGACTTTGGCCTTTCGGGCTTACAATTCTACCGATAGAATTGGGAGGCTTTTCGAGTAGATCCGCAGTTTCGAGTTGTTGTAATATTGTCCGAATAATCTTTCCGCTCCCGCTGACATGGTGGACGGGTGCTACTCGGTATCGATTTGATCCTGCTTTTCCGCCTCCATAAATGGTTGATAGTCTTTCGACACCAATAGGACCTTCAGTAGCTACAGTTCGAAGGATGCTAGCGGCCCTGACAGACCAAAAATTATCTTGCTCAGGGGGAAGTTCCCTATCAGGACCAGATTTGGCAAACTCAGACCACCCGGGGGTTTCTATTTGGCTTGAGAGTGTTTCTGCAAGCGTGCTTAAGAATGCGTCTATAGGGACATCATATAGAGTTACCATTGGTGTAGAAGTTTTCTTCCTCGGTTTTTAAGTCCGTCGAAGTACTGCTCACATACTGATGGAATGTCAAGGGGTAAAATTTGATGGATGAACAAGACGCTCTTAGATTTATACAAGAAGAGGTTCCAAGGAGTGGTGATGACGCCGCGTTTATAGAAAATCTATTGATTAGTACAGATATGTTGCACCAAAAATCGGATTTTCCACAGGGGACAACATATTATACTGCAGGGTGGCGGTCGGCGGGAGCATCTCTTTCAGATATAGCTGCCATGGGAGGAGATCCAATAGCCGTAGTTGCGGCATATTCCTCTCCTAATTTCAGAAAGGAAGAGATAGGTGAATTTATTCGGGGGGCAAAAGAAGTTTGTGAGATAAGCGGTGCAGAGTATGTGGGGGGAGATTTGGATACTTCAGATGAATTCAATGTGGTAACTACAGCAGTGGGGAGATCTGTTAAGCCGGTGTTTAGGAAGGGTGCTAAAAGCGGAGATTTGGTTTGTGTCACAGGGGATTTGGGTAGAAGTGCCGCGGCAAAAAAATTGTTCGAAAGAAATGAAAATGAAAAGGCAAATAAAATGTTTAGATTTAAGCCTAGGGTTAAAGAAGGTCTATTAATATCCCAATACTCAACGTCGATGATAGATTCGAGTGATGGCCTTATTCGGTCGTTGTATGAAGTGGCCAAGTCAAGTATATGCGGATTTGAGATAGAAGCCAAGAAAATTCCGATAAACAAAGTCCTTAGAGAAGTAGTAGATAGTACAGAATTAGCACTCAAAATCGCGATGGCTTATGGAGAAGATTTTGAACTTGTATTTACTGCACCACGTGAGAAGATTAAGGAAATTAAAGAAGATATAGAAATTGATGTAACAATCATTGGAAAGGTGGCGGAGAAGGACATAAAAGTGGATGGGAAATTAATTGAAAATGAAGGGTACACTCATGGGCAGGGGACAATGGAGGGGTTTACCCTAAAATTTGTAAAGGGATTGGAGTGAAACAGAGGAATCCAATTAAGAATATTGAGAGCCCCAAAATCTTTCTTTTCAGGTCGAGGGGCTCGTCCTTGATTGGGCGGGCATATCCGGATTGGGCTAAAAAGAGGGTCAAGATTCCCCAAAACAGCCACATAGAAACTGCGCTGCCTACATTGGCTGTGAAAAATTTTTCTCCAAAATAGTAAAGAAATGCAGCTAGTCCAAATAGAAATCCAGGAACGAGAGCAGAAACTGTAGCTGCCCGTTTACCCATTAATCCACGAAGTATATGCCCACCATCGAGTTGGCCTACTGGAAGTAAATTAAGGAAAGTGATAAACATGCCGACCCAACCACCAAAAACGACCGGATTGAAAGCGAGATTTTGATCAGAATAACCGATTTTAGTCACCCCCATAAGAACTTCAAATGCATTTTCAGTTCCAGGAGAACCAACCAGTATGGCAATTAATTTAAACAGGATAGGATATCCAAATTCGACGGCGAATACACCAGGAGTGGAAGAATCCACCCAAGTGGGTACAGAGATTGGATCGAGGGATAGTCCAATCGCTGTTATGACAATGGCTGCCAAAAGGCCGGCTATAGGTCCAGCAATCCCTATATCGAAAAGAGCAGTTCGGGTGGGAATGTGGCCTTTTATTCGAATGACTGCACCTAGCGTCCCGATGAAAGAGGGCATAGGTATAAAATATGGTAAAGATGCATCTACATTATAATATTTACTCACGGCATAATGCCCTAATTCGTGAACCGCGAGGACTCCGATTACGGCAGCTGCAAATGGCCACGCTTGAAGAAGTGATAGTGGGTTGGACAGAGGATCGGGAATATAGTACCACATAGATCCTGCATAGAGGGTGGAAAGAATCGTTGCAATGAATAGTAATAATTGGAGCCAGGGGAATTCAGGAGGAGCGTTATTGATCGGTTGGGCGAGGAGAACAGATTCTCCGAGTTGTTGAGTTAACTGTATTTCATATCCATACTCTTTGAAAAGTGGCCAGACAAATTCAATAACAGAATGGTGTGCTGCCAGAGGCTCTCCATAGTAAACTATAGACTCTCCTTCAAATTTTACTTCATAGACACGGAAAACGGAAGAAAATGAATCGGATGAGGGCCCAGGTGAAGGAGGATTAGGCATCAACTGTGAAATTAGGCACAGAGGGAGATAAAAGTTTTAATTAACAAAAAGAAGAGATAGAAAAAGAATTACGCTTGAGCGGGTGTCACGCGCCAAGTTGTAGCACTAGTATAGGCCCACTTTTCAAGTTGGAAACCAGTAGTGGAATCTATCCGAATTTTCGCCAATAATGCTCCGATTTGTTTGGGTGAAAGTCCCACATCAGCCGCGATGAACTTACTCTTGAAATAGAGGTTCCCACTCTCGGCACGATCGCGGAGGTAATCCGTGAGTAGCTCGGTTTTTTCTTCGGTTGATAAGGAGGAATCTTGTTCCATTAGATAAGGAAAGGAGAGCAATTAATATATATACTAATGATCTCCCATTCTTTTTTCAGTGTTTTTCGAAAAACACCCATTTTTTTGTTGTTTTCATAAAGGCATTAAAATGCATTAGATCTTTCATAGAACCGTCAAATAGATTATTTCAGGTAATTGTATACCGTTTTAAATGTCTGACAAAGCAAGACATTGGGCGTATAAAAACACGTTATTTTGGGTCAAAATGGGGTATTATGGACGGTCATGGACCCAAAATGAACCGTCAATTTTTATTTCTTTTTTGAATATGGGAACTTCATTTTTTAGGCGATCGATGCCATCCTGAACTGTTTTGAAAGCTTCACTCCTATGTGCGCCTAAGACAACGACGAAAACTACATTTTGTCCTGATTCGATGTGTCCAACTCGATGATGCATGAGGACTTCAAAAATTCCATCACGTTGGCAGAGGTCCGAACATATTTGGTTTAGTCTAGCTTCAGCAATTCCAGCATATTTCTCGAATTCTAGTCTAGTTGTGGGAGAATCGGAAGGGTGATCCAATTCGCGAACACGTCCAGTGAATGTGGCTATTGCCCCAGCTTGGTTTGCGTTTGGAGATTTGACTGCCCTATCAATGAGGGAATCTAAAGTTTCAAATGGTTCTGTTGTGTTTAATTCAAGAAGAAGTTGAGTGGTGTCGAGATTTTCGGCTGAATCTATTTCCATTAGAGTTGTACCATTGTGAGAATGTTCAGCTAAAACTAGATAAGGAATATTGGCATTTTCGAAGCCGCTAACAAGAACATAATCATGTTTTGTTGCTAGAGTATCAAAAAGTGTCATGAGGGTCAGATTAGATCCGGACGCAGCCCAATTTCCTTCTCCATCTATTTGATAAACAGAGAAATTAGATTTTGTAAAAGTGTCAGTAGACAGGGGGGAGATTACTGCCAATGATCCTTTAGAGTATAAAAAAGTGGACAATTTGTCTATCAAAGTGCTTAAATCAGAGGGGGGGGCAGCAACTCCAAGAGGTCTCATGTAGGGGTAAAGGAAAAGAAAATACTTGTATTCATCGACTATGATACGAATGTGATCGATACTTAGAGAAGGGAAAGGATATATCTCTTAAAGGCTTTCAAATTTGATAATGAGGATAGTGATTTCGATTGGTGGAAGTGTTCTTGTCCCTAGATTATCCAAAGATAGGATTGAAGAATATGCAGAAGTAGTGGGCCAAATTATAGCAGAAAATAATTCAGTGGGAATAGTTGTAGGAGGTGGAAAGATTGCAAGAGATTATATTGAAATTGCAAGAGAATTTGGTTCTAATGAGAGTGAATTGGACCAGATGGGGATAGCGATTACAAGAGTTAATGCCCAATTACTAATGTTGGGGATAGATCACAAATTTGGACAACTTCCTCCTAAAGATTATGAATCTGCCAAACAGATACTTCATCAAGAAGGGATAGTAGTAATGGGAGGAGTGGCCCCTGGACAAACCACAGACGCAGTTGGGGCGGCGCTAGCAGAATATACTGATGCAGATTTACTAATATATGCGACTAGTGTAGATGGGGTGTACGATTCAGATCCAAAATTAAATCCAAAAGCAACTAGATTCAATGAATTATCTCCAGGAAAATTAGTAGAGATAATTTCTAGTATGGAAATGGTAGCAGGGAATCCAGCCCCAGTTGATTTATTGGCTTCAAAATTGATTGAGCGGTCGGGTATCAAAACTATTGTAATTGATGGATCAGATCCCAAGAATGTAGTAAACGCTGCGCTTCATGGTGAATATAATGGTACTGTCATTAATTCGGATGCGAAATAATGTTGATATTCGATGATGAGTAAAGAAGCTGATCGAAGATTCTGGGCAGAAAAAATTGCAGATGAGATAGAATCTAGAGAACCGACAGAACCCATAGTAATAAAAGGAGCAGTGTCGCCATCTGGTTCTCCTCACTTGGGACATTTAAACGAGATAATGAGAGGATATTATGTGGCAGAAATGTTAAGGAATCGGGGATATAAAGTACGGCAAATATTTACATCGGATGACAAAGATGCTCTGAGGAAACTTCCGAATGTCTTAACTGATGAAAACTGGAATCTAGTTAGTTTGAAAGATATAGATGCAAAAGCACTAGGAGAAAATTTGGGCGTTCCATATTCAGAAATTCCAAATCCATTTAATAATGAGTATAAATCATATGGAGACCATTTCACAGCGTTACTGCGGGAAAGTACGGAGATGATAGGGGCCCCAGTAGAATTCATTTCGACAACAGACATGTACAACGAAGGTATGTTTGAGGGAGTGGTTCGAGAGGCTCTACAGAATTTACCACTTACTCGTGAAATTCTCAATAAATATCAAAAAAATGTATCAAAAGACTACGTTCCGTTCATACCCCAATGTGAGAAGTGCCGTAAGTTAACAACCGGTGTGAAAAAAGTAGATATGAATTTAGAGTTGGTAGAGTACGAATGCGAAGGTTTTGCAGATGCAGAAGGGGTCCGAGTAAGTGGTTGTGGGCACGAGGGAGTTGCGACATTCAGAGAAGGGAAACTCTCTTGGAGATTTGAATGGCCTGCTGACTGGAAAATATTAAAAATTGATTTTGAACCATTTGGGAAGGATCATGCAGAGGGTTCATGGCCTAGTGGTCAGGAAATTGCTAGGAAAATATTTGAGATAGAACCTCCAGTTCCAATGGTATATGAATGGTTTACGTTAGGTGGAAAGGCCCTTTCTTCTTCCAAAGGAAACATCGTTACGGTGGGAGATATGTTTGAATTGGTTGAACCGGAAATAGTACGTTATTTTTTTGCGAAGAATCCAAATAAACAAAGAGATCTTGATCTTGAAAAGATAGATACACTAGTTGATGAATTCGATGAATTTGAACGGGCATATTACAAAGAAAATGTTCAGAAAACGGCTCAAGTTGTTCCTACAGAAATATATCCCATAATAATACGGGAAACAGTGAAGAAATGGATAGGGAAAGAAGATCTTGAAGAATTTAAACTGCGGCGGAGAATACCGTATAGATTTGCTGCAGTTTTAGGAATGACCAACGATAGTGATTTGCAAATTGACATGGCAACACGACAAAAGTTGATTGACTTGGAAATGCCAGAATGGGTCACTTTTTTGGCAATTGAACGTGTGCAAAAGGGGAGAAAATGGGCCGAAGTTCATCAAAATGAGTATAACTATCATATTTTTGGAGAGATTCCAGACATAGAAATAAATGAAAAGGTAGAACGGGCTTTGGAAGAATTGGCTTGTTTTGTAGAGGAGGGACACGAGGGGGCAGAAATTCAGGAAAAAATTTATGAAATTGCGAAAAGTAATGGGATCGAGTTGGGTCAATTTTTCAAAGTTAATTATAAACTGCTATTTTCCCAGGATCGGGGGCCAAGATTGGGACCGCTACTAGCATCTCTTGATCAAGAATTTATAGCGAAACGTTTGCGGAGAGAGGAGTAAACGATTCATGGAATATTCTATTTGGACTATTATATGGGGGATTCTGGTTTATTCAATTGGGATAAAATGGCTGGAACGTAGAGGAATTATTCCAAAGTACATTAGATCTCAAGGGCCAATACATACTATTCATACGGAAAGGGGGAGGAGATTGTTGGAAAAACTAGCATCACCTAAACGTTTTTGGAAAGTATGGGGAAATGTAGGAGTATTTGTTGCGAGTTTGGTGATGATAGCTACGTTTTTACTGCTGATATCTTCTGCGTCAATGGTAATACAGAACCCAACGCCCACTGCATTTAGTCAGCCTAAGAATATGCTCATAATCCCAGGTATTAATGAATTCCTTCCATGGAAAGTTGCTGTAGATATATTTTTGGGGCTAATAATAGGATTGGTTGTTCATGAAGGTGGCCATGGGATAATGTGCAGAGTGGAAAATATAAAAGTTAAAACAATGGGACTTGCATTATTTACGGTTCTTCCAATAGGAGCATTTGTAGAGCCGGATGAAGATAGTATAAAAAAAGCAAAGAGGGTGGGCCAGATGAGAATGTTTTCAGGAGGAGTTGCAAATAATTTTTTCGTTGCGTTGATCTGTTTTTTGTTATTGTTTGGTCCAATTTCAGGAGGAATTGGGATAGAACAAGGAATCGCAGTTGGAGGAGTATTCCCAGGATCTCCAGCAGAACAAGCTGGTATTTTAGATGGTGATCGAATAGTAGGTACTGAAAAAGGGATACTATTCGAAAGCTGGGTAGTTGAAAGAAGGGGTTCGGATGAAATTCAGATGGTGACCGTTGATCGTAGAATTGGTATAGTTGGCATGAGCAGTAATGGACCATACAAACATAGAGAGGTGGTGATGGGATATGGGAATAATTTGGTGATTGAAGGAGTAGAAGTACAAACGATAGGTGGGTTGGAGGAGTTAATTAGGGCTAAAGATGTCGTGCTAGTTCAAATAGGAAATGAAGAGGCACAGAGAATTCCCATGGGTGCTTTGGTAAATCTTGTAGAAGATGGACCTTGGATGGAAGAGGATAAAACTCAATGGCCACCACTCGGCCACATAGTGGTGACGAGTATCAACGGGGTTCGAGTGGTAGATAGCGATGGACTTACAGGTTTTTTGAAAAAAAGCACTCCGAAAACGGTTGTAGAGATAGAGTATTATGAGCGTCTAGAAAGTGAGAACAGATGGGTAAAATCGAAACAAAAAGTTCAATTGGGGGAGCATCCGAATGCCCAAATAGAGTCTGGTTTTTTGGGCGTGATTTCTTCAGAAGGGTTCAGTGGGATTGAATTTGATGACGTGGGAATAGTAGAATATCCAGCAGAAGTTTACTTGCAGATGCTAGGGGGAGGGGATGTGGTGATGGCAAATGGTGAAAAGATTTCTTTTGGTTCAAGGGTGATGCTTGCCTTGCAATTGCCAGTAATAAGTGTCGTTAGTGCCAATTTGCCGTTTAATTTTGCAGGATTCACGGATGATAATACGAATTTTTATTCGGTGAAGAATTCATTAAAAGAGATAGATTGGGTTGTATTTAAATTGGCAAATATTCTTTTTTGGACGGGTTGGGTAAATTTCAACTTGGGTCTATTTAATTGCATACCTACAGCCCCACTAGATGGCGGACATATTCTACGAAAATATATAGAGATAGTGACCTCTAGATTATCAAAGAAAAAACAACTACAGGTGGTTAATTTTGTGTGTAGAGGAGTTAGTATGATAATGGTTATGTGTCTTGTAGTTGCTATTTTTGGTCCATCTTTGCTTTCAGGGTGAAGATTAGAAGATTAATTCAAATAGAGGAATAGTTTTTGTCTGTTGCCGGGAGATAATTAAGTAGAGTAATGAGATTTAGTGTCGGGTTATTAAATGAGTATGATCCAAACGAATTGGTAGAGATAGCAAAAACAGTTGATAATGACAAAAGCTACAAAAATCTCTTTATTGCGGATGAAAGGTTGTACAAAAATACATATGCCCAATTGGCGATTGTGGCTAATGTCACCAGTAGGATTGGCATTGGAACAGGAGTAACAAATCCATATACAAGACATCCAGCATTAACGGCTGCCGCTATTTCCACTATATCAGAAATATCAGATGGGAGAGCCATATTAGGGTTAGGTGCCGGATCGCCCATGGTTCTCGACCAGCTTGGGATTTCACAAACCCATCCCATTGAAACGGTGAGTTCTGCGACGAGAGCCATTAGGGAATTAATGGAAGAAAAAAATGTTACAACGAGAGCTGGTGTTTTTTCTATGGAAAATGCCAGACTAAATTTTGTTTCGAAGAAAAAGATCCCAATTTATATTGCAGGAAGGGGTCCAAAAATTTTATCTTTAGCAGGAAAAATGGGAGATGGAGTGATTGCTGGTGCGGGATTGGCTTCTGTTTCTGGAATGGAATATGCGAAGAAACATATTCAAAGAGGGATGGAATATTCAGAGATAAATTCGGAGAATTTAGACATTATATGTTGGGCATTTCTATCAATTGCAGATGATAGAGATACAGCGTTAGATTCTGTTGTAGATATAATAGCTCGGATAGTGAAAGCAGTTCCATTGAAAACTTTGGAAGCCATTGGGATTCCAAAAAAAGATGCCGAGGTTGTAAAGCGGATAGAGGATATTAATATGTTAGAATTAAAGGAAATCAGAAAAACATTAACAGAGGAGATAGTGGAACAATTTGCTATTGTGGGGACTGCTGAGGAATGTCTTTCGCATATGGAAAAATTAATTGAATCGGGAGTGAAACATATAGCTGGTCTTCCTTTTGAAAATGGGTCATACGATACCCAAGAAATAATAGAAAAATTTTCTGAAGAAGTGATAGGCGAGATCAAATAACATGTCAGCTATTAAATTTGGAGTAGGATTTCCAACTGGCATGGAAGGAATGATGTATCCAGTTCCATTTTGCGATCCAGAAAATCTATATCAGATTGCACGAGAAGCAGAAGATGGTGGATTTGATTCTATTGGGGGAAATGATCACATAGTAACTCAAGAGTATGTGAAAAAATCCTGGAAAAGTCCCCCAAGATATTACGAAATTTTTGAGACGTTTTCATATTTGGCCGCAAAAACAGAAACATTGAGATTTAACACAGCAGTAACTGTGTTGCCCTTTCGGGATCCAATATGGGTTGCTAAACAAGCGGCTACGCTAGATCAACTATCTGACGGGCGCTTAATACTTGGAGTAGGGATTGGTGCTTACCGGGAGGAATTTGAAGCTGTATTCCCACAAAAAAATGCTAGAAGAGGAGATATCATGGATGAATATACAGAGATACTTTCAATGCTATTAAAAGGAGAAACTAGCTATAGAGGAAAATACATAAATATCGAAGGGGTGGATCTCTGTCCAAAGCCATTACAAGAGCCATTTCCCATATATGTTGGTGGAAATCACATGAATGCCCTAGAACGTGCGGTGAAATGGGGGGATGGATGGTTGCCCGCTGGGCTGACTCCAGAAGAAATCGGAAAAAGTAGAGAAAAATTGGAAATATTATGTGAAAGACATGGAGGATCGCCTGGAGATATTGATATCGCGCCTCAGCTTGTGTGCTGCATGGGTAAAAATCAAAATGAAGCTATTCGTGCTTTTAAGAAATCACAAGTGTTCGAACACTTGAGATCGTTGTCAAATTCCACGTTGAAAGACCAGTCGATGGAAAAAATCATACAGGCGAACCTTATTGGAAATTCAGATAGGATAATCAGGGCGTTGGAAGAATATCAAAAGGTGGACGTGGCGCACTTTCCCGCAATTATTTTTGCTGCAAACAGTGTAGAGAAACTAATTGATCAAATGAAAATATTTTCAAAAGAGGTCATACAAAGTTTCTAATGACAACATATGTAACTGGATTAAAATGTGTATTCTGTGGAGAAGAATATACAGATCGTCCTATGTTTGAGGGGTGTCCTAGTTGTAAAACTAAAAAATTTGTGTCAAATGTGGCGCCGATGTATGATTATGATGCACTTTCAAAAATAATTTCTCGGAAAACGTTTGAAAATTTCAGCGATGTATGGTCATTTTCAGATCTCCTTCCTGTTCATATTAAGTATGCAGTGACGTTGGGAGAAGGGGGAACTCCCTTGATAGAGTGTCCAGCTTTGGTAGAAAAAGAAGGTATAAAATTATACATTAAAGATGAAAGTCAAAATCCAACATGGTCATTTAAAGACCGTCTTTGTTCTGTAGCGGTGTCCAAAGCTGTTGAGGTTGGTGCAACGAAGATAACAATTGCATCCACAGGTAATCATGGTGCATCTACTGCGGCATATGCAAGTAGAGCGGGCCTGGGGAGTGTAGTTTTTACATTGGAGTCGGTTCCGGAAACGATGAAAATTCAGATAGGGGCATATGGGGAAAAAATTTTGGCCACGAGAGAGCCAAAAG
>WTZT01000109.1 GCA_009889685.1 Candidatus Hikarchaeia archaeon HikBin4 | reverse complement strand
ATGAATTCTTTACGGAAGGGGATTTTTAACATAACCTCACCAGATTCATATTTTTCGAATTGGATTCCAAGGAATTGATGAAATGGCGAATTATGGAGCAAATTTTCTGCAGAGGATAGGTCCATAGTAGAAAGAAATGGGGTTCTGAAGAAAACGTCGTCGGTATACTATATCAGAGGGGAAAGGGATTAAGAGTACATAGAGAGTGCAATTATAGTGGATCGGGGAAATGTTTGAGTGCCATATTCTTTGCCGCAATTCTGTCTATTTTTCCAGTTCCTGAAAGGGGTAATTTTGAAACAAATAAAACGCGACGGGGATGTGCATATGCAGGCCCTTTCTTTAAAGCAAATTGTTTAATTTCTTCTTCGGTTGTTTCATCTGCTATGACGAGAGCAACGGGGGCCTCCCCTTTGATTGAATGGGGAAGTGAAATGACGCAGACATCTTTGACAGAGGGATGAGAGGATAGCAAGGATTCGACTTCTGCGGGGTAGACGTTTTCACCACCAACATTCATCATATCATCGATTCTTCCAACGATGTAGTGGAATCCCTGATCATCTATATAAGCCAAATCTCCCGTATGTAAAAACCGGGAAGTCCCCACCATTTCAAAAGCTAATTCTTCTATGTCGGGAAGATTGTGATAAGTTCCCATTCCAGGGCTAGAAATAATTAATTCCCCTATCTCCCCGGGGGGAAGTTTCTCGTTGGTGGCAGGATCAATGATATGAGTCACCACACCGGGGAGAGGAACACCAGAGCTTCCTATTTTTCTAATCCCATCTCGGGGGGATAAAGTGACAATAGGTCCACCTTCAGTGAGACCATATGCCATCCCCATAGAAGCATTGAAAATTTTTTCAAAAGAGATTATTAGAGATTCTGGTAAGCTAGAACTTCCAGATACAGCCCATTCAATGCTAGAAACATCGTGTTTGGATAAAGAATCGGTATCATCGACTAGGAGTTTGAACATAGCAGGTACACCCCGAAGATAAGTTACTTTAAATCGATCTATAGATTTGATCATTTTTTGTGAATCGAAGCTACGAAGAATGACGGTAGATCCTCCAACAAGAAGCATGGGTTGTATTGCCCCATTCAATGCATTGCTATGATACATAGGAGCAGCAACAATTGCGCGGTCAGACTCTTGCAATCTATGGAATTTGCAAATAGTACTGGCATTCCAAATAGATCCACTATGGGTCAATACAACACCTTTTGGATTGCCAGTCGACCCACTAGTGTAAGATTGGAATGCGGCATCGGTTGGTGAGACTTGAATGGACCCGTTTTTGGGAGACGTATTATTCATTAGAGAGGTAAGATCATGAAACGAGAGGTCAGATGAATCCGTGAGAAAGTGGTCTTTTTTTTCACCAGATACAATGATGCGGGATATTTTAGAAGATCGTGCGGCATGGATGGCCTTTTGTAAAGTATCGCTTTTGGAGCTAGATATGATGAGGGAGGTTCCAGAATCTTGTACTATATAAGAACAGGTTTCCAGTGGCAATTCGATGTTTATTAGAACAGGTACTGCCCCCACCCTCATTGAACCAAAAAGAGTATAGATGAACTCTAGTTGGTTTGGGAAAAATAATGCAATTCGATCCCCTTTAGAAATGCCCATAGAATCAAGAATGGATCTTATTTTTGAAATATTATTTTCAAGATCTTGGAAAGATATTTTAACCCCGCTCTCACCATCTATAAGAGCTATTTTGTTGGGATTTTTTATAAGAGAAGAGTGGAAAATTTCCCCCAAATTCATAGTGTCGGACAGCATTAGGGCGTTATTATCACCTTGCCCGTTAAGTCCCTATTTTTCATTGCTAAAAGGCCATCAATAGCATTTTCAAGAGGGAGTATCCGGTCGATAATGGGGGTCAATTCCCCGCGCCAAACGACAGAAGATAGCTGTTGTAGATCTTGTCTTTGCCAACCACGACTGCCAAGAATAGATATTTCTCTACTGAATAAGTATCGAATATCAGTCATAGCATCATACCCAGTAGTTGCACCGCAAGTGACCATTCTACCCCCATTTGCCAAGGAACGGATGCTACCGGCCCAAGTTTCTTTTCCCACATGTTCAAATACAACGTCCACTCCATGTTTATTTGTTAAATCCCATATTGAGCGTGAAAAGTCCTCTTCTGCATAATTAATCACATGGTGTGCCCCCCGTTCGAGTGCTAGTTGCATTTTTTCCTCTGTGCTAGTTGCAGCATACACTTCTGCGCCCATGAGGTTAGCAATTTGAACTCCTGCAGTACCAAGCCCACCAGAGGCCCCAAGAACTAGAACAGATTCCCCTGGTTGGAGTTTTGCACGGGTGATAAGCATTCTCCATGCAGTTGCATATGCAATTGGCAAAGCTGCGGCTTCTTCGAAGCTAGCGTGATCGGGCATTTTTATTGCATTTTTAGCAGGCGCTATGACGTACTCGGCTAGACCGCCCCAATATTCCTCACCTAGGTTCCCATGTTCCTTTCCCTTGCAACGATTGGATTCGCCAATAAGACAGTAGCTGCACTTTCCACAGGTTATTCGAGGATCCACTAACACGCGGTCCCCGTTCTGTACTTCTTTTACGTGAGTTCCGACATCGACTACAACCCCAGAGATATCACCTCCAGAGATGTGGGGGAACGACAGATGAGATCCGGGTATTCCTTCTCTTACAAAAATGTCAAGATGATTTAGGGCACATGCGTGGACTTTGACCAGCATATCAGTAGGGGATGGCGTTGGAATATCCACCTCGGTATACTCCAAAACTTCAGGTCCCCCATGTTGATTGAATACAAGGGCGCGCATTTTGTTTGAGTTCATATTTAAGAAATGTGGCATATGAACTATAAAAATAGCTTGTTATTAATAGACCGAAACTTTCAAACGCGTTACATTATTAGGCACATTATGGAATTGCGAGTTTTAAGTAAAGAAAGTAGTGAGTTGATGATAGAAATCAAAGGAGAGAATCATACGTTCATGAATGTTTTGAAGGGGGCCCTCCTAGAAATAGAAGGCGTAACCGCCGCCACATATGATTTAAACCCAATTCAATCGGGTGGGCAGATAGACCCTATTTTATCTTTGAAAACTGATGGAAGAGATCCACTAGAAGCTCTTGGGGATGCAACGAAAAGCATAGAAGAGACTTATGGTGAGTTTTTAAAGGCATATCAAGCTGCAGTAAAGTAGATTATAAGTAAATTATAGTCGAATAGGAATTCCACGGGATTGGAGGTATTCTTTTGTTTCTTTGATTGTGTATTCATCAAAGTGGAAAATTGAGGCAGCCAGAGCTGCGTTTGCTCCGGCGTTGGCAAATACATCGTACATATGTTGAGGAGATCCACAGCCTGATGAAGCGATGACAGGGGTAGAAACAGAATCGCATACGGATTTTGTCAAAGGGATGTCATATCCATCTTTAGTCCC
>WTZT01000108.1 GCA_009889685.1 Candidatus Hikarchaeia archaeon HikBin4 | reverse complement strand
CCGCAGATGTAATCGTACCGGTTCTAATCTTTTCTCCCCCTCTATCCATATGCTGAGCCCAGGTCTCTACCCCCGTTTCCACCACTTCTTTTAAGTAAATCGATTGGGGTGCGACTGCAATTCTGATACCCAACTCACTTGAGACAGAATTTGCAGCCTTTGCAATTTCAATCGAATCACATACATACGTTTTCAGATTGATAAGAATGAACATGGATCAACTCAATTCCCCGGCCAGTTATTCTTTGCGCTTCATTCTACATCTTCTAATAAGTTAATTTTAAGATACTTTTCTAACTTCTTTCGAACCTTTTCAGTCGGCAATACCTCTCCCCTTTCCAATTTCTTGATTAAACTAGCCCTCTCATTGAGATTTTTAGCAAGTTCTACCTGGGACAATCCCCTTTCTTCCCTCCCTTGCCTAATTTTTTCGTTAAATTCCAAGTCCACCTCTTTCATCTGATTGTACATTCTCCGTTTTTGTTTCTTGAATCCTACCTGTTTATTTGTATCTCGTCGTGGCCCAATTTGATATTTCGTTTCTACACTTTTGGTCTTTGTATTTCCAATTTCAATCCCAAATCTAGAACAACCTTGACAGAGCCGTAGCACCGCTCCTTCTATTTTCATATCTTTTGGTGAAACAACTTCTTTCCCGCACATTTCACATTGGACCATAGGTACTATCTCTCCGCGCCCTTTATATAAAAATTGAATCGATCACAGGTTCAACTTTTTATTTCTCTCCATGCATTATTGAAACGTTGTACTGTGGTTATGTGACCTCCAACTCCAACCAATATTAATAGCCATGTTATTGCACCAAAGGGTCCTATTGTAACTTTTATTGAAATATCTATCAAAACAGCTAGGATGATCAACACAAATCGATCTGCACGTACTATTAAACCTGTATAGTCTCTCGAAAAACCAATCGCCTGAATCTGAGTCCCCACATATGATGTCATCAGTACTCCTGTTACTGCTATAAAACCCACCAAATATTGCCCCACTCCTGCTGCAAGTCCTCCAATTATTGCTATGTCTGAATACCGGTCAAATACATGATCCACAAGATCTCCTTTATTTGAATCCTCCCCCCTCCTCCGAGCCAATTCCCCATCGAGCAAGTCTAAGATTCCACTAAGAGCTATTAAAACAACCCCTCCTATGTATCCACTTTCTCCGGTGTAAAACGAAAAACCTGCCAAAATGGCGATAATTAGACCCAAAAGACTAATTTGGTTAGGTGTTATTAAACTATGTTCTAGCATGTCCACTAGCGGTTCAATTATTTTTTTACTCCAAGGGCGCAAACGTTCAAATGTCATTTCTTACTCTTATTTCCACTCTTTGTTACTTTAATGGATCTATCCGCTCTCTTCAAATAGATGTTCAATAAATGAAACCAAACCCACTTTTGGATCTCTATCACCAGCTATCACAGCTTCTACCTCTTGAACAATCCCTTCTGGAGTTTTTCTCGTTCCGTCTATTTCATATACTTTATCTTCTCCATGAATCTCTATCGATTCTACTAATATCACATCAAGAGCCTCTGCGCTTGTATTCTCTTCAATTGACTTTTTGATATCAATCTCCTCACTATATACTCTCCTTTCCAATCTTTTCTTGAGTTCTTTGGGATGGCATCGTAGTACTATCACCTTGTCCACATTCAGTAAATGTGAAATATGAGAATCAATCACTATGTTGTCTTTACCATCTAATTCTTTCTCTATTGCTTCAATATCTGCAATCAGTGTCTGACGCTCCTCATCAAAACCTTGGTATAATTTTTTTTCTTTCATTATGTCATTTAGGTGTAAAATTTCACATCTCCCTGTTATGCCTTTGGAACACGTCGTTTTCCCAGTTCCTGGGGTCCCTGTAATTGCTATTCTCATTCTTTTAGGTCGTTTATTTCTCCTACCACTCTCTTAGTTTGCCCCCGATTACCACATGTTACTCTGATGTATTCTGGCATCCCAAAAGAAGTACAATCTCTAACAATGATTCCTTTGTTTTTTAATTGTTCAAAACTTTTCATGGCATTTCCCACTTCCACTAGAACAAAGTTCGCATAACTCTTCATAACATTTCTATTGAGATTTTTTTCCATATATCGCCTAGACCATTTCGCTGTCTCAACAGATTCTTCTAAGTACTTTTCATCCCCAAAAGCCGCAATAGCCGCATAACATGATAGATTTCCCACCGCAAATGGGGTATTTATCATGGCATATTTTTCTGATCCCTCTTCTGGTACTATTGCATATCCGATTCTGCAACCTGCTAATCCATATGCCTTTGAAAAAGTACGAATCACTGCTATATTTTGATGCTTTTTGCATAGTTCAATTGAACTTCTCTCCCCTGAATACTCTCCATACGCCTCATCAACAACTACTAGTGAATCATCTTTTACACCTTCTACTATTTTCTCAATCTCTTTCCTAGAAAATATTCCCCCTGTTGGATTATTTGGGTTCGTTATATATACTATTTTTTGTCCATCATATTCTCTAAGTACATTTTTTGCAGAAAGTTCAAACCCCTCCTTTTTTCCAATATAATATTCCTCAACTCTACCGTGGTGAAACATAGAGCTCATACTATAATATGCAAAACCAGGATTTGGAACAAGCACACAATCCCCTGGTTCTATCATTGCCCTTGATATGTAATCTATTGCCCCATCTCCTCCACTAGCAATCCAAACTTGGCCATCCTTGATTCTCCATTTTTGTGCTATTTTACTTACCAGAGTTTCAGACGCCCCTTTCGGATATCTATTTACATTCTGAGATTTTTCTCTTAATACCTTCACTACTTCTGGACTAGGTCCCCGTGGGTTTTCATTAGACGAAAGATTGATAATTTCCGATTCGTCCTTTCCGATTTCCATCGCAACCTCTCCAGTACTTTTACCCGGCGTATATTCCTTGTGCTCTGAAAGGTCACGCGTTTTCATAAATTAAGTATGCAAGGAATGGGCTTAAGTCCACTCTCCTATCTCATTCTGGAATTCGAATAGTATTCTTCAGAGTGGGTATGCCTTCAATATCCACTTCTACTACATCCCCATCTTCAAGTGGACCAACTCCTGCAGGGGTCCCCGTGATAATCACATCACCTCGTTCGAGAGTTATATATTCCGTGATTTCAGCAATAATTACCGGAATCGAATAGACCAACTGGTCAATTGATCCTTCTTGACGAACCTCCCCATTAACTCTAACCACTATTGATGCATTTTCTGGAACATCTTCTTTATCTACCATCGCCGGACCAAGTGGCAAAGAACTATCAAATGCTTTCCCCCGTACCCAATTTTGTTCTTGAAATTGATCATCCCGATTAGATAAATCATTTGCAGCAGTATAACCCGCAACCACTTCCATGGCATTTTCTTCGGATACAAATCTGCACTGTTGTCCTATTATAACCGCAAGCTCCCCTTCGTGGTCTATTCTTTCCTTTCCTCTCAACATAGTAACTGTAGTATTGGGATCTGCTATTGTATT
>WTZT01000107.1 GCA_009889685.1 Candidatus Hikarchaeia archaeon HikBin4 | reverse complement strand
GAGACTGTAATTTCACTTGAGACCGGTTTAAGCGATGCAGGCTATGCCCCAAGCATTTGTGAAATTTATTCCCCTGAAAAGCCGCTTTTTGAGATAAACTAATTTTTGAAGCTTGGCATCCTTTTCTACTCTATGAGAAATGTCCCTTCTGACCATCCTAGGTATGCTTCACTCATCTTGAGAGATCAACTTATCTCTGGAATTCAGAATGGAATTACTAGTCAGCATGGCTTGATAGCACATGGCCGTGGAGAGTCATTTGATTATTTATTATCCGAGCGAACCTTACCCACTGCAAATCAAGCTGCAAGAGCAGCAGCAGCTCATATGGCTTTGGCAACCAAACCCGTTATAAGTGTAAATGGAAATACCGCTGCACTCGTTCCTACTGAAATAATAGCCCTTTCCAAACTAGCCAGTGCAACAATAGAAGTCAATCTATTTCACCGAACTGAAAAAAGAATTAAAGCAATTATATCTCACTTAAATTCACATGGGGCAACTAATGTAAAAGGCCTCTCCACTCCCTCTCGAATACCTGGCATCTCCCACGACCGTGCAAAAGTTGCATCAGATGGATTGTATGCAGCAGATGCAGTCTTAGTTCCCCTTGAAGATGGAGATCGAGTAGAAGCTCTTACTAATATGGGAAAAACAACACTCGTTATCGATCTCAACCCTTTATCTAGATCCTCTCAACTCGCCACGGTTCCTATAATCGACAATATTGCCCGGGCCATCCCTAATATAACTAACCATTTCGAAAATATTTTTCATTTATCCTCTCAAGAACTCACAGCTATAACGAAAAATTTTGATCGCGAAATCGCACTCGACGAAGCAGAGCAGACCATTCGGGACGGGGTCTCCAACTTACATAACTAAATTTATAACTATGTCTTATTTTTTGAATTCTGGATCTAACTGAATTTTTGAAGCTTGGGGCCCTTTTTGATCTTGATATTTCGATCCTCGGTTCTTTCCATATGGATTTTTCGTAGGCGTTTTTAATTCGGTAAATATCACTTGTGAGATTCTCATCCCCGGAGTTAGTGCGACAGGTGCGGTACCCAAATTCGAAAGTTCTAGAGTTATCTGCCCTCGATACCCCGGATCAATAACACCTGCAGTCGCATGTATTACTACTGCCAGTCTCCCTAGCGAAGATCTCCCCTGAACGTGCGCAATAAGATCCGGTGGTATCTCTATCCGTTCTTTGGTAGTCCCCAACACAAAATCATTTGGGTGCAATATAAATTCTTCCCCCTCTTTCACAATAGTTTCTCGAACGTATTTGGTAACTTCATCTTCCGAATTTGGATGGATGCATGGTATGTTAGTTCGACAAAATTCCAGAAATTCTTCCCCCAACCTTAAATCCACACTTGCAGGTTGAATTTGCAAATCTGGATCATCAAGTGGATCAATTACAATTTCTCCCTTTTCTATCCTCTGCCGAATATCTGCATCAGAGAGTATCATTACTCTATATGTCTTCGCTATCGACATAAAAGTTCCCGCATGCGGCAGAATAGACTTTTATCCAACTATCGCCTCCAGCTATTCATGAAGCAGGCCATTCTGGCACGTTCCGATTTAGGAATGACCCCTGGAAAGTTAGCAGCACAGGTGGCTCATGCCTCTCTTTCTGCTTATCTAAAAGTGGATAGCAACACGCAAAAAATTTGGAGAAAAGACGGACAAACAAAGATAGTCTTAAAAGTCTCTGATAAAGACGCGCTTTTTGAATTCAAAAAAATTGCAGAAAACAATCGTATTTCCGCTTCAATCATCCAAGATGCTGGAAGAACTCAGCTAGAACCAGGGACTATTACAACTCTCGGAATAGGCCCTGCAGAAGATTCTATCATTGACGATATCATATGTGATTTACCTCTTTACTAATGCTTCCTTCTCTGCCCGAAGAACACACAATTGGGATTGACCATTTCATAAGTAATCATGATGGAGTTGGTGGATCCTTGCGTAACAGTCCTGAAGATTTTCAAGTTTATGAAATTGAAAATGTAGATTATAAGCCATTGTCCGCAGACTCTTCTACTTACCAATATCTCATTTTCCGTGCGACCCTTTTAAATTGGGACACCAATTCTTTCACTCGTAAGTTATCCTCTCATCTGAACATCCCCCCGAACCACATCTCTTGGGCTGGGACAAAAGACAAACGTGCACTCACCACTCAGCTATTCTCTTTAAAACATATCCATCCGATCTCTATTCCTCCAATCCCTGGCGTAACTATACAACCAGTGGGTCGACTGGGCCGAAATTTATATTTTGGAGATTTAGTTGGAAACCACTTCGAAATTACTGTTCATGATCCAGTCACAGTTACTGATCTCCATGCCATCTCAGACGATCTCAAAAATTTTGGGAATGGGGTCTTATCCTTTCCCAATTATTTTGGCCACCAACGCTTTGGTTCAATTCGGCCAATAACTCACCATGTGGGACTGTGTATCGCCCGAGGGGATTGGGAAGGGGCACTCATGACCTATCTGGGCAACCCTCACCCCTCTGAACCCGAGAAAACCCAGGAAGCACGATCTTTAGCTCAATCCACCCACGACTGGGAACTTTCACTATCTCTATTTCCCAACTGGCTACATTATGAACGCAACATGCTAAAATCTCTAATCCATACTGGGGGGGTTGCAGAATCTGATTATAGAATGGCCCTTGAAACCTTGCCCCGAAATTTACAATTACTTCTCATCCACGCGGCACAATCCTATATTTTCAATCGTATTTTAAGTCTTCGAATGGATCTAAAAATACCATTCCATCTAGCTACTGTTGGGGATGCCATTTGCTTTTCAGAATTTGTCCATGGGGTGAATCTCCCCAACGTCAACAAACTCCAAATAGCAACCTCGAAAAATTTGAATTCCCTCAATCGGCATTTACTAAGAAACCGGGCATTTATCACCGCCCCGCTTATCGGGTCCAAAACTCCATTAAGCCAAGGTTCCCCTGGAGAAATAGAACAAATGGTTCTGTCCGAAGTGGGACTTTCACCCTCTAGTTTTGATCTACCTGGTCTATTCAATTCTTTTGGATCGTTAAGACCCATTCTGACCACAACCGATCTGAAACTCCAAAAGAACCCCTTGAAATTCTCTTTCGATCTACCGCGCGGTAGCTACGCTACTGTCTTTTTACGAGAGTATCTCAAATCCCCTCTATCTCAAATGTAATCTTATTTCTATTCTCGCTTTGCCAAAACAATTACTACCACCATTAAAATAATCAACCCAACAACTTCAAAGTACCCTCTATTAGAATCATTTCTGATAGCACTATTTTCGGACTCTTCTGAATTTTTTTCTGACAGAACATTTCCATTTTCTTCTACTTTCGACCCTTGAGAAATCTCATATGCTATTTTTTCAATTGCAAGGATTATTCCCGGGGCTGGCTGATTGAGATGTTCTACATCTACTATGATTATCTGACCCTTCTGACCGGCATTTGAATTCTGCACGATCTCATTATTTTCTATCTCGGCAACTTCATCAGAGTT
>WTZT01000106.1 GCA_009889685.1 Candidatus Hikarchaeia archaeon HikBin4 | reverse complement strand
GGGAAATTAAGACATCAAGGACCAAGAGCAGCATTTCAAACGACTGATGGATATGTTGCGGTGAATGTCCCAGATAATATCATATGGGAAAGGTTATGCAAAGTCATAGGGAGAGAAGATTTAATTGAAGATGATAGGACTATAAATGGTCCACAAAGGGCCAAGAATGACTCGCTTATACGCGATGCAATGGAAATATGGCTATCAGATAAAGAACGAGATTCTGTGGTTAATTTATTGAATGAAAGTGGAGTCCCCGCAGGTCCGGTTCAGACTGCTTCGGACATATTTGAAGATCCGCAAGTGAAAGCTAGGAAAATGTTAGTAGATATAGTTGATCCAGACTATGGGACCCATACGTTTGCCAGGACCCCAATGCGGCTTTCTGAAGTGGATGAGATTGACAAAATACCCGCACCCCGACTGGGAGAACATACAGTAGAATTGCTTCGAGAAATAATAGGAATGGAAGAAAAAGAGATAGAGAAGTTAATGGAAGAAGGGATAATAAGTGGATAATATGGCACGAGTGGATCTTAAGAATCAAAAAGATTTACCAGAAGAATACCAATATTTGATGGGAAAGGACGTACTAGGAGAACGAAATATATTTCGTACAATGGGGAATAACCCCCCCATTCTAAAATCGTATATGTTGTATGGTTCCACCCTATGGAAGGAATGTGGATTATCAGCAAAGGATAGGGAATTAGTTATATTTGCAGTGGCACGAGAATTAAATTCGGAATATGAGTGGCAGCAGCACTATGATATTGGGCAAAAAGCAGGAGTGAGTATTGAAGAAATGAGAATTATTGGAGAGAATAGGTTGGAATTACTAGATGATAAAATTAGTGTGGTGTTAGAGTATGCACAAGCATTCGTGAGAGGGAAAGTGACAAATGAGATTCATCAAAGGTTGAGAGAAAAATATAATGATAAGGAGATAGTTGGAATTGCCATGCTAGCGAGTCATTATTTGGCCACGGCTCAAATGTTATTTGCACTAGAGGTCCCATTAGAAGATGAATTTGTAGGGTGGAATCCAGAATAAGGTTCGGTTTACTACCCCATCCCGGGCCAGGCAACAATTCTACAAGGGCTGGATTCCACATCGATCATGCGCCACGGGAAACATCCAAGTAAAACGCGCTGATTCAATAATTGTTCAATGTCCCCGCCAAGGTTTTCAGCATGAATCATACCAGAGGGGAATAGTTTGTTGTGCATAATGTGATAGGTTTCCTCAGGGAACAAGGCATCTAAATCGCCTAATTTCTTTTCTGCTAATCGCGCTATATCTGGACGGTGTTTTCTGATTGCCCCGTTCATCGGATGGTCCATACTACCATTGTCAATTGCTAACCACTTGAATTCCATTTCGAGACACCAATCTGCAAACTCTAGATCTGGTCCAGGGTGTTTGAGGAAGTATCGTTCTTCATCTCCATCGGGTTGATTGTATGCGAATCGATGATAACCAGTGTGGACAACTAATGCATCTCCTTTTTTGATCTCCACATCTTGTGCTAAGAGATCTTCTTTGGTGTATACAGAAAAGTCCTCAACTCGATTTGAAATATCAACAATTACTCCTTTGGTTACCAACTTATCTAGAGGCTCGTCTCCTATTGCAATCCCATTGGTTACAAAGTGTCTTTGTCCATCAAGATGAGTTCCGCAATGATTGGGTATTTCCAACATCTGCGCATTGACTTTATCATCTTTGAGTCTTTTGATATAGTACGTTTTGGCATTGGGATATCCAGGCCAAGAGGGACAGTTATCGTCCCAAGGTTGAGTGAGATCATAGATCTGCATAGTGACAGTGGATAAGTGATAAAGAACAAAGATAAACTCTGTGGAAAGGCATAGGTGATTTTTTATAAGTGGGAAAAGTAAAAAGCACGAGGGGACGTGGCCTAGCCCGGAAAGGCGGCTGACTCCAGAGGAATACAATACCCGGTGACGAAAACCAGTGGACATTCTGAGTAGAAAATTGATCGTTTTCTATGGTGACGAACCTCTGGAGAACTGAGGTAGTACCGGAGATATCAGCCGATCGGGGGTTCAAATCCCTCCGTCCCCATTGGAGATATAGAGTGTTTAATTTTCAGAAGAGGTTATTGCGCTAGAAACTGCGGATATAATTTTTTCATATCCAGTGCATCTGCAGACATTTCCCTTAATTGCAGATTTAATTTCATCACGGAGAGGAGGATTAGAAGGAGAAGAGGAAAGATAATCTACAGTTGCCATGATAAATCCGGGTGTGCAATATCCACATTGCAAAGCAAAATTATCTTTGAATGCTTGTTGTACAGGATGAAGCTCTCCGTTATTGGATAGCCCCTCAATGGTGATGATGGAACGTCCATTAGCTTTGGGAGCCATAAGCAAGCAAGATTTGACCACACGGTCGTCAAGAAGAACAGAACAAACTCCGCAACGACCGGAATGGCAACCAACTTTGACACCTGTTAAATCGAATTGAGATCTAAGAATATCTCGAAGAGGTTGGTGTGGTAAAACTTCTGCTGAAACAGATTTTCCATTTAATTCAAAATTGATCCTCATAGCGAACCTCCTGCACGATTGATAGCTTTGATCAAAGCTCGCTTGGATAAAACACCTGCAAGATGTGACTTGTATTCTGCAGATCCGGATAGATCATCGAGGGGATCGATATCTTGAGAGACTAGCTCGGAAGATTTGGATATAGAGTCCATAGAGATAACAGAACCAATTAAGGATTTTTCCATACAGGGTGATCGAATCGCCGTGTCTCCAACAGCTGCCAAAGCTATTTTAACATCAGAAATAATGCTAAGAGTGTCATCCAGAACGACTTGTGCAGCTACACCGACCGTTGGCCAACCACCTTCTACATTTGATACTTTTTCATAGGCGCCCCCATGAGGACCAGGGAGGTTGTTGAAAGTGACGGAATGGATAAGTTCGTCTTTTGATAAATCCGCCGTCATATACTCTTGATGAAAATTGGAGAGAGAGACTATACGGGTCTCATCAAGAGACTTTAGAACTACGTTTGCATCTAGACAAAGAAGAGGAGGGACTATGTCCAGAGAAGGGTCTGCATGCCCAAGTGCCCCTCCGATTGTTCCTAAATTTCTAATTTGAGGATCGGCTATGACATGGAGGGAATCGGTTAATACAGAATATGGTTGGATCTCGGGAGAACTTTCAAGTGAAGAGTATGTGGCTGCAGCTCCAACATATACCACTTCGTCTATGGTAGCTATCTCTGATAACTCAGGAATACAGCTAATATCTACAAATGTTTCGGAGGATAAGAAGCCCTGACGTAAGAGTAACATGATTGATTGACCGCCAGCAACTATTTTTGCAGATCCCTCATGTTCAGCTAATAGAGTTAGTGCAGAAACCAGATCAAGGGGTAGGTGATATGACTGAAGAGGAGAAGAATTCATGTGGAATCTCCTCTATTTTTTAAGAGCGCCATTGCGATGTGTTCTGATTCAACGGGTGCTTTACTGAATCGAATTCCTGTTGCGTCTCGAATGGCGTTGATGATAGCAGGAGCGATGGGAGGCATTGCAGGTGTTCCAATTCCTTTTGCCCC
>WTZT01000105.1 GCA_009889685.1 Candidatus Hikarchaeia archaeon HikBin4 | reverse complement strand
GATGCGAATGCGGTTCTCATGGAGTTCAGATAAAAGGGTAGAATATAATTGTACATGCTGTGCATCTAGAATAAAAATGATGAGGTCTGCAGTTCTGACGACTGAGAGAACTTCCTTTCCACGTCCACGTCCAGAAGATGCCCCTTTGATCAGACCAGGTAGATCTAGAACTTGAATATTCGCACCGCGGAGGTGAAGCATTCCGGGAGTTACTCCGATAGTGGTAAAGTCATACTCCCCAACTTCACTTTCAGCATTAGTAAGGACATTCAATAGAGTAGATTTGCCTACACTAGGGAAACCAACTAGTGCCACAGTTGCATCGCCGCTTTTCCTGACTCCATATCCACCACCACCACCCGAAGAAGATTGCCGTTCGACCTGTTCTTTTTTATCTGCTAGTTTTGCTTTTAATCTGCCAAGATGAGACTCAGTTGCTTTATTTTTTGGCGTTTCACGTATTTCCAGTTCGAGCTCTTCAATTTCCTGCTCCAATGCCACTGTTTGTTACTGGGACCGGGTAGATAAAAAAATCTGCGCCTTTGATCAAGAGGAGTAGACAAAAGAAAAAGTTTAAACCCGATGGTAGGTTTCCGTCAGGATATGGCAGGAACAGTGAATGTACTTGTAGAAGGTGGCCGGGCGAATCCTGGACCACCTATTGGACCAGTTTTAGGCCCTACTCCGGTAGATGTTCAAGCAGTGGTTAGTAAGATAAATGAAGTGACTGCTGCTTATGATGGGATTCAAGTTCCAGTTAAGATAGTTTATGAAGATGATGGAAGCTTTGAATTAGAAGTCGGCAGTCCGCCAACAGCCGCTTTGATCAAGAAAGAGATAGGCATTGAGAAGGGATCAGGATATTCAAAGAAGAGTTTTGTCGGAGATATATCCGTAGAGCAAATAAAAGGGATTGCAGCCCAGAAATTACCAGGACTTCTATCATATGATTTGAAGAATGCTACAAAAGAAATTTCAGGGACGTGTGTTGCGTTAGGCGTTACTATCGATGGGAAAAATCCAAGAGATTTTAAAGAGAAAGTAGATAGTGGCGTATACGACGATATCTTAATCGAATGATAAGAGAGGACTCGTTTGACGCATGACGGAAGATTTTTTCGAGAAGATTAAATCATTTTTAGTTACGATGGGTGCGCGAATATTCGCTTCGATGGGTTTATGACCCCACATAGACCAAATTTCAATTAACAGGCAGAAGGCCTGATACATACTGTAGTAGCCATATAGGCGGACTACGGAGAAAGGAAATGGCAGATAAAGAAATAGAAGAAGCTGTTATACGTGCACTAGAAATCGCTCCGAGTCGGAACTTTAGAGAGTCAGTGGATATTGCAATTAATTTAAAGGGGTTGGATCTTAGAGATCCGACTAATCGTGTGGATGAGACAGTGGTACTCCCAGGAGGCACTGGCCGAGAAACAAAAATTGTATTATTTGCAGTAGGAGAAAACGCCGTTTTGGGCGAAAAAGTGGTTGAAGAAGTGATAGGTTCTGCAAA
This sequence comes from Candidatus Hikarchaeia archaeon HikBin4, assembly GCA_009889685.1. Classification (GTDB taxonomy): domain Archaea; phylum Halobacteriota; class Halobacteria; order Halobacteriales; family Hikarchaeaceae; genus Hikarchaeum. Next base: position 2,123 of record WTZT01000105.1, on the reverse strand, counting down.
GATAAAAGAATTAGGCGATGACGTAGAAGCGGCGAAAGCGCTTGCAAATTCAACTGACTTTTTTATCGCAGATGTTGGATTGATGCAAGATATCGCAAGACTCTTGGGAAAAGTGTTAGGTCCTAGGGGAAAAATGCCAAGACCACTTCAGCCAGAAGAAGATGTGGTTGATGTAGTAAATAGAATGAAAAATACAGTTCAACTAAGGAGTCGAGATAATCGGACGTTCCATGCACGCGTTGGGGCACGAGATATGTCTACAACTGATATAGCCACAAATATCGAAGTGGTAATCAGGAGGCTCCACGCATCATTGAAGAATGGAGCTCTGAATGTAGATTCAATCTATGTCAAGACGACCATGGGTCCTTCGGAGAGAGTGGCATAATGCCTATACAAGTAGAACGCCGCACAGACAATTTGCCAGAGTGGAAGACGCGAGAGGTTGAAGAAATTAGAGAGTGGCTTTCGTGCCATGCAAGCATTGGTATTTGTGATGTCTCAGGCATTCCAAGTAGACAGTTCCAACAAATGAGGGCAAGTCTTCGAGGGGAAGTGGCGATTAAAGTGAGTAGAAACACACTAGTTAAACTCGCTGCACAAAATGTAGAAGGAATAGGATCCATAGCAGATCAGCTTAAGGGACAAGTTGGAGTTGTTGGTACGAATAAGAATCCATTTACTTTGTATCAAATGCTCAAAGATTCAAAAACTCCAGCACCAATAAATGCAGGGGATGTGGCCACCAAACAAATCGTCATACCCGAGGGAGATACGGGATTTCCACCAGGTCCATTTGTAGGAGATTTACAAGCAGTAGGGGCTGCTGCACAAATATCAGAAGGATCTATCCGAGTGACGTCACCTAGCATTGTTGCAGAAGTAGGAGATGTCATCACTCCAAAGCTATCTAATGTTTTGAGTGCGCTAGGAATAGAACCAAAAGAAGTTGGGTTAAATTTAAAAGCGGTTTATTCAGAAGGCGTCATCTATGAGATAAGCTCTCTGGACATAGATATAGATGAATATAAATTGAAATTCACCAAAGCAGTAAACAATGCAAGAAGTTTATCAGTGAGTAGCAGGTACCCAACTTCCCAGACCATATCCACTATGCTGGTTAATGGGTTTATGAACGCCAAATCTGTGGGAATTTTTGCGGCTGTTGAAAGTCCAGATTTAGCCACGGAACTGATAAATAAAGCAGCTGTAGAATCGCACGCATTGGCTATGTCTATAGATGAAGATGCGAGACCTAAAAAGCTGAAAAATGTAGCCAAAAATGAATCGATAGACAAAAAAGAACAGAGCGTTGAACAAGAGAATACAGAAGATACCGAAGCTGAAAATGAAGATGCGACAGAAGAAGCGTCTGCAGCAGGACTTGGGGATCTTTTCGGATAAAAATAATAAAACAAATAGGAATTAAAATGGAATATATATACGCAGCATTAATCCTTCATGAATCGGAAACAGAAATAAACGAAAAAAGTTTGACAACAGTGCTAAAAGCGGCTGATGTAAAAGTCGAAGATGTACGTGTGAAAGCACTAGTCGCGGCACTAGAAGATGTAGATATTGAAGAAGCATTAGAAGCAGGTCAAGTTGTCATCCCTGCGGTTGGAGGTAGTTCGGCCGCTAGCGGTGGAGAAACTGCTACTGCAGATTCGGGTAACCCTGAGGAAGCAAAGGCGTCTGCAGAAGAAGAAGCCAAGGAGGCAGAAGAAGAAGAAGCAGCATCCGCAGCAGGACTTGGGGATCTTTTCGGGTAACTCTATTTTAAAGGAAAAAACATTCCTATTAAGTTTTGTTACAGAGGAGATTTTTATACAAATATTAGGGAAGACTATTTACGTCGATACGTAGGTCCGTTTTCTGTGTCTTCTACGACAACCCCAATAAGATCCAATTCTTTTCGTATTTCGTCCGCTTTTTCATAATTTCCTTTAGAACGTTCCGCTTCACGAGCTTCCATTAAAGAAGTGAGTTCCTCGGAAAATAATTCGTTTGAATTGATAAAATCAAAAGAGAATCCAAGTACATCTCTAGCAAGATCGTCTAGAGTCTTAATCGCAAGATCTAATGCAAAATGATCATATTTTTCAGGTTCCTCAAGATGTTGA
>WTZT01000104.1 GCA_009889685.1 Candidatus Hikarchaeia archaeon HikBin4 | reverse complement strand
ATTGATTTATACCACACAATCATCGATGCATCTGGCGGATTAGTCGCGGAAAAAGGTACACCTCTCGATAAAAAAAGATCACTTTTATCTTCTACCTACCGACAGTTCGAAGGATCAGAGTTCGCTTTTATTGAATATTCAAAACCAATTGTAGAACTACAACAATTGGAATCAAAAGCAAAAAAATCTAACATAACCATTGATAAACATTCTCGGTTTTATTCTAGAATGAGAGGTGTACGGACCAAAGAAACAAAATACATTAAAAACGAAATAATCACAGATGAATTTTATCAAATCGATGAAGATCCAAACGAATTAAACAATCAAATCAATTCTAAAAATTCCACCATGGATTCTCTCACAAACTCTTTATCCACTTTTGAAATAAAAACCAAAGCAAGTTGGGATTCTATTGCCAATCCCAATGAAGACACGACATCCGACATGGACGAACAAGTACGAAATAGGTTGCGAGATCTCGGCTATTTAGATTGATCTGAAAACTCAAATCTAATTTAAACATAACCATCAATTTAAACTATTATTATCTGATTTCTTTTTTGATTTCTACAGGAGTGGGGACAAAATAACTTAAATCACTCTGTTTATTTTTATCATTCTCAAAAATACTTTTCAACGATTTTTCAATAAGATTCAATCGTTGTTTTGTGTATTCTCTACATTTAAATTCTTCTGCCATGGACATAGCAGTTTCAAGATATTTTGAAATAGATTTTTGATGAACAGTTAAATGAACTTCTCCTCCACATTCTCTGCAAACACCTGATAATGGTACCCTTCTATATTTTATGCTACACGCTGGACAACGGGTTTCTTGACGCGAAAATGCACGAAGGTTTCCCAAAAGATCCGGAAGAAAATGATATTCTATAATTCGTTCCGCAACATCCGTTTCATCAACGGCTCTAATTTTTCTTGCTAGGTTTAATTGGGCATCTAATTTATCCAACATGGGCCCTAGCGTTTTGTAAGCTGACAATCTTGGACCAGCTGCTATATCTGAAGTGTCGTGTGTGTGCAAAAGATCTGCATATAATTCGCCCTTTTCAATTGAATCTCTGGCAAGTTTCACATTTATATCGGCCGGGTGTTCAAAACTAAGGGTCGCTTCGTAGAATTCAAGTGAATACTTCTCAACACTATCTATATTATGAGCTTCGTAATCAATTTCAGTTGGATTAAGAATGGCAGACATAACTAATGGTGCGTCCATTTTTCCCCCTCTTTTATCAGGCAAATAACTCCTACTGAAATTCAATAAACCATCTAAAAGTAACATCACACAATCTTCATCACCATCACAATTTCTTCTCTTAGCCGCATGGAAATATGGGTGGGCATACCCAACCGAAGCATTTGTAAATCCCAATATTCTTCCAACAACACCCGCACTAGTATGTGGCGCTAGTCCCAATACCAATTCTCCAATCAAATCATCGTTATTTTGAATATTATAGAATGGATCCAACCCGTAAAACTTCATTAATAACTCATCAATGAAATTTGCAGTACGTTTTAAATGCTCCGCGGCACCATGAGACAATATAAGATCTTGAACCCGTATTGGGACGAGCTGTTTTTCCTCTTTTAATGGATCTCCATAAATATCAAACTCATATCCCATATCTTTCAACTTCACAATCGAGACACCCAATTCTGAAGCACGAAAACTAGAAACTGGAAGATCTGTCATATCATACCTTATAGTCCCATCTCTGAATGTGGTCACATTGTGCTTTGCCCTAAGAATTCCTTTTTCTATTGGTTCTGGGGTTTTATTCTTAGAAGTAAGCACTTTCACACCTTTGAGAATATCAAATGCACTTTCTCTTTCCCCAACCATCTCTAGTGCTTCTTTGTATATCTCTGCCAATCCAATCTTGTCAAAAAATTCAGGTCGGGTTTTCGATCCACATTTAGGACATGATATCTCCACGTCTCCAATATTCTGAATACATCTCGACTTACATTTTCCACAAATATATACTGGAAAAGATTTCCCACCACACTCTTGACAAGAAAAGCGATGAGTTTCTACATTACAGCTAGAGCACATTCTCTTACCAATTTCAGCTTTGATCAATCCTTTTTTTGCATAAACACGCTCGAACGATTTTGACGCGAGAGATATATTTCTCCTATCTCCCCCCGATTCTCCTAATGGAAACAGTGTATGAACTGCAGGACTCATTTCACGTGATTCAGATTTTTCAGGCCTTCCCATTCTCCCACCTATTCGCGTCGGCGCACGCTCTCTAATGGCGAATGGGGCGACTTCATTAATAGCCTTCATAGAATTTTGCCATGCCTTTGCCTCCGGAGTGAGTGATTCCCACAACATTGTTAGATCTTCAGAAAGTCCTAGTGAAAGAATAAAAGGGAATGGGTCTCTAATTTCAATCTCTTCTAAACCTCTATGTTCTATTAATAAAGACTCAAGAATTTCCTTAATACTTGGGCTCGACCTCACAAATAAAATACCATCTGAGACATGTCCCTTTGAAACCTCCTCACTAAGCTCTTGAAACTGTACCGGAGTGATATCGTGCCATAAATATGTATATTTCGGGTGTAGTGGAATTTTTAATTCTTTTGACCACTTTATTACTTGATCAGCAGTTGGATTTTCTAACTTAATATCTTCACCATCAAACAAAGATTGTATATTTATTCCTCCTTTTTCAACATCCAAAATCCACCATTCCACTACATAAGACGAAGGCAATAAATTACGATTATTCTCTACAAACTCACCAAAACCAATTAGGCATTCCCCCAAATCTATGATGCTCTCTACTTCTCCTTTGATTTCTACAGCCTTTTCGACGGTCTTCACACTAAGGACTTCTCCCGAATCCAACCTCACAGTTGGACCTTCTATGGTATCTACTGGAACAACACCTGCAGCCTTACCCGGATATTCTGTTTTTAATTGAGTCCCCGGGGCAAGAAAATCATCAAGTATGTGCATAGTGGCTGGGTGTATTCCTATAGTTGATAAACCTGTATTTCTAGCCCGTCCATATCTAAGTCTAAACCCACCTGGCCGGGAAGGGTGTGAAAAAACAGGCCTTCCTGCAATTATATCCCGTAAATATTTATCTTCTGGTTTAGCACGTTTGGGACCATTTATAACTTCTGCAGTTTCTTCCACACTTTCAGGTACCACCTCTTCTGAAAATTTACCCGCAATAAGATCATCTAACCACGGCCATTCAATCTCGCTCAATTGAGACGTGTACCTCTTTATTTTTGGAGCTTTCAGAGCAATCCCCTCTGCAAGGACAAGACACATTCCACCTCTCGATTTGTTGGTCTTCACACGAGTCAAATCTCTATAACCTGATACTTCCATTTTCCCAGTCGGGTCGCCGTCCAACATTATGGGACAATTCCGGGCAATAAATTTTGTCTCTTCAGACGATGGGAGGTACTGCAAACTCGTTTCTCTAGCATATAATTCAATTTCTTCAGCATACCGCTCAACTTCTTCTTGTAATGGTTTATAACTCGAAATACCAAGTATAGTCCTAACATAATCTGCGACCAATACTGATAATGCTTGTGCGGTCCCCCCTGCAGATCTTATTGGACCTGCATAAAAAATACGAACAAATTCAGTTCCAT
>WTZT01000103.1 GCA_009889685.1 Candidatus Hikarchaeia archaeon HikBin4 | reverse complement strand
GACGACAAGCCACACACAATTACTTCAGATAAAGGAGAATCTTCCAATCCCGCCACTATGTTTAGATCCCCAGAAATCGCTCCGGGAAGCCAGTGGTCGTGGACATTCATTCAGCCCGGTACATATGATTACCAGTCTGATTCTGGTGAAAAGGGAACTATAGAGGTAGTGGAGATACAAAAGGATGAATAAAAGCCCGATATTAGTTTTGCTTTGTATCCTGTGTCTCGTTCTTGCAGGGTGTTCAGGAGGAGATAATCCGCGTGACAATGACGTGACTGGGATGGCAGATTCTGTGTACATAAATAGTGATAGCACACCAACTTTTAACCAGGGCAATATTGGTGATCCATTAACAATTTCCATTAAGGACAAGGCATTTGGTCCGCAGACATTAACCACGGAGTGGGTAGAAGGGTATAGAGGAAGTTGTTTCCCCTGCCCTCAGATTACGTGGGTCAACAACGACGACAAGCCACACACAATTACTTCAGATACAGGGGAGTTTGATTCCGGACCAATCGGGCCGGGGGAACAATGGATGTGGACATTCATTCATCCCGGTACATACGACTATCACTGCAGTTATCATGAAGAGATGACAGGGACTATAGAAATAGTAGAAGTTGAAAAAAGTAGTGGGTAAACTTTATATTTTTTAGTTAGAGAAAAAGTGATAACACATGATTGAAGTCGGGATTGATAGTTTTGTTGAGGTAAAGCCGGAGAGTATGTCGAGTGAAACTAGTAGTGGAGATTCTCTTGAAGAGTTACTAGAGAGGATAGAATATGCAGATAAGATCGGACTTGATGTATTTGGGATAGGAGAGCACCACCGAAAGGAATTCCTCGATTCTGCTAATGTGGTTATTCTCTCTGCAGCAGCAGCCCGTACTAAACGTATTCGCCTGACAAGTGCGGTTACGGTGTTAAGTGCTGCAGATCCAGTACGGGTGTTCCAAAATTTTGCTACACTAGATTTGATTTCAAAGGGCCGTGCAGAAATGGTTGTGGGAAGGGGTTCGTTTGGAGAAGCATTTCCCTTATTTGGATTTAGTTTTGAAGATTATGATAAACTTTTTTCGGAAAAAATAGAATTGCTTCTAGCGATTCGTGAAAATGAAACTATCAACTGGTCGGGGGAGTTTAGGCCCCCACTAGTTAATCAATCCATATATCCACGACCAATCCAAGATCCGCTTCCAATATGGGTAGGGGTAGGAGGAACGCCGTCCTCTTTTGTTCGTGCAGGAGTTCTAGGACTACCACTGATGATTGCAATAATTGGAGGAGAAACAGGTCGATTTCGTCCGTTGGTGGATTTGTACAGAGAAGCAGGGAGAAAGGCGGGGCACTCACCGGAAAAATTGAAGGTTGGAATACATTCACTGGGATATGTTTCAGAAACGACCGAAAAGGCTGTTGAAGATTACTATCCAGGTTATGCAGAAGTATTTACTAGGATCGGGAGAGAGAGGGGGTGGCCGCCGGTAACTAGAGAAAAATTTGACGCACAGAATGGACCAGAAGGGGCTTTTTTAATAGGAAATCCAGAAGAAGTAGCTGCCAAAATGCAGAGGCATAGTGAGGCTCTTGGGGGCATTTCTAGATTCACATTTCAGATGGTAAGTTCAGGATTGCAACACGAAAAACTATTACATTCGATTGAATTAATCGGGACGGAAGTGGCCCCGTTAATTCGGTAGTATAGGCCAAAAAAGCAGGGGATGGAAAAAATATTAACCACCAGTAAGCATAACCCAATGGGCAGACTAGCAGAGTCATGTTGGTAGATGTTACTGTTATAGGAGGAGGAGCTGCAGGACTAAGTGCCGCACTGCTGACTTCAAAAAATGGATTAGTCACCCATGTGTTTGATACAGGAGATGCGGGAGTGTCCAAGGCCATATTAGATAACTACCTAGGCATTATGAAGATAGAAGGGCCAGATTTTATAGATCTATCACGTGATCAAGTTCAATCTCACGGTACTATTTTGCATCAAGGAGAAGAAGTCCTCGAAGTTGTACCCGAGGATGGAGAATATCGTGTCGTGACTTCTGAGGGAGAGTACATTTCGAAGTATATTGTAATTGCCACAGGACACAATCGGGAGATTGCAAAAAATCTCGGCTGTGAGATAAATGAAGATGGGTGCATACAAGTTGATTCGGTTAACAAAACAAATTTTGAAAATGTGTATGCCGCAGGGTGGTGTGTTCACTGGAAAATAAACCAAGCTATAATCGCAGCTGGAGAGGGTGCAGAAATTGGAATTGATATTCTTTCAAACGAAAAGGGGGCTAATTTTAGAGATCATCTACACCTAATCCCACCGGAGTAGAGATGTTATTTCTTGTTGTGTTTGGTATTAGATCGGACGGCCGTCGTTTTCTACAGGAGGAGCACCTACAACTAGCCAGATATGTTGCTGCTCGCTTTCGTTGAACAAACGCCGGGGTGTTTTGGGAGGAACTTTTATTACAGATCGTTCTGGAACATCGAGGAGCTCATCTCCAAGTTGTATTTGCCCGGGGCCTTGTATCTGAAAATAAAGTTCTTCTTGTGTTGCCTGAGTGTGATAGGTCGTTTGTTGTCCGGGGGAGATATACCATACACTTGATCGGGTTTCTTGAAGATCTAATTGGTCTGTTAAGACAACACGGGGGGTACCCGATTTGCCTGGTGTTTGTTCTGCTTCATCCAACATAATCAGAGAATATAATTGGGTCATAGTAGATGTAAGACAGGGTATGGGATAAATGTCTATTAAAGATGATTGGGATCTACGTAAACTATAACTGCCTGTGAGATAGGTCGTCTAGTGCGATGATTATAGGATGGAAAAAGAAGAAGGAAGAGAAGGTGGAATCCAATAAGAAGTTTAAATGTAGTCTTTGTGGTGCTATATTCAAGGAGCCAGCAGAGGGGGACAAACGCTGTCCGGAATGTTATGCTGAAGATACGATCGGTGAGGTTATAGAATAACATACCCTGAAGGGGTAATATGGGCCAATATATCCCTAGTACTTGGGAGTGGGTAGCAGACCAAGTCGAGATATACGAAGGAAGTGGAGGGACTGAAGGAACGAATTTAAGAGACACGGATTTACCAGTAATTATTGTCACTAATACCGGTCACAAAACAGGGGCTATTAGAAAAACTCCATTAATGAAAGTGGTAGATGGAGACAGATATATTCTCATTGCGTCGAAGGGAGGAAGGCCATTAAATCCTCACTGGTATCACAATTTGAAAGCTGATCCGAATGTAGAAATTAGAGATAAAACTGAAGTCTGTTCTATGAAAGTTAGAGAAATCGAAGACGAGGAGGAACGCCAGAGATTGTGGGAACTTGGTGTAGAGGCATATCCCCCGTACCAAGACTATCAAGATAAAACAGAGCGAGTAATTCCAGTTTTTGTAGCGGAAGCAGTTTAGAATGAAACATAAGTTGCTTATTCTATGTACTGTATGCCTTGTGCTTGCTGGATGTGCCGGAGGGGTGGGGGGTGATCAGAGGTACTCACATGATTTAGATAGTGAGGATCATCAGGATGGGGCTCATGATGACGGGGACGAAAAAGCACACCACACAGACGATGGCGAGGAAAATGAAGAAGATGAGGATGAGGATGAAGATGAAGTTGAAGA
>WTZT01000102.1 GCA_009889685.1 Candidatus Hikarchaeia archaeon HikBin4 | reverse complement strand
GGAATTTTAAATGGCACCTCTAACTTCATTCTTACTCGAATGGCTGCGAAAAACCTGAGCTACAGTCACGTTCTATCAGAAGCACAGGAGCTGGGTGTTGCAGAAGCAGATCCCATATTCGACGTGGGCGGGATTGATACTGCCCTTAAATGTGTGATAATATCCAATGTCCTATCAGGAGGTGGTTTCCGTTTGTCAGACGCAGAAGTAGAGGGAATTCAACATATATCTAATCATGCGCTTAATCTGGCAGACAAATCTGGTTTGACAATAAGATTGATAGGAGAAGCCACGAGAGAGGGGGTGAATGTAGCCCCCATGTTGGTCCCAAAAACCGAGGATTTGGCTGTTGAGGGTACTCAAAATATAGTCCAAATTGCCACAGAACATGGGGGGATTCTGAGTCTCGCAGGTTCGGGTGCAGGGGGAGGTCCAACTGCCTCTGCAATATTCTTGGATCTTCAGCGTTTAATAGTGTGACTATGTCTAACACGAAAAACGTTGTACGTGGGCGATTTTAGTCGTAAACAGTATCGAAATCGTTTTAGCCGCACTCTGTCAATCGACCTCAGAAGCTACTATGAGTGAAAAACCACATCAAAATTTGGCTGTGATAGGTCATGTTGACCACGGAAAGAGCACCCTTGTGGGGAGGCTCCTTTTCGAAACGGGGGCTGTAGAAAAACATGTGATTGATCAGTATAGAAAAGAAGCAGAAGAATTGGGAAAAGGCGGATTTGAATTTGCATATGTTATGGACAATCTAAAAGAAGAGCGCGAGCGTGGTGTTACAATCGATATTGCCCACCAGGATTTCCATACTGATAATCATTATTTCACAATTGTAGACTGCCCGGGTCACCGAGATTTTGTTAAAAATATGATCACTGGAGCAAGTCAAGCTGACAGTGCAATTCTTGTTGTAGCCGTGGACGATGGGGTTGCTCCTCAGACCCAAGAACATGTTTTCTTATCCCGAACTCTTGGTATTGGAGAACTCATCGTGGCAATAAACAAAATGGATAAGGAGAATTGGGATGAAGGTAAATTCAACGAGGTTAAAGGTAAAGTTATTGAGTTGCTTGAATCGGTTGGATATAACAAAGGAGACGAAAAAGTTCTCTTCATTCCAGTTTCTGCTTTTGAAGGGGACAACATCAAGGAAGCATCTAGCAACGCCCCATGGTATGATGGACCCAGTATTCTCGAGGCGATCAACGATCTTCCAGTTCCAAAAGACGCAACTGATGCACCATTGAGACTCCCTATACAAGATGTATATACTATATCAGGTATTGGTACAGTTCCAGTGGGTCGTGTTGAAACGGGAACTATGAAACCAGGAATGAAAGTTGTTTTCCAACCTTCTGGGGCAACGGGTGAGTTGAAATCTATAGAAATGCACCATCAAGAAATTGCGGAGGCAAGAGCTGGAGACAATGTTGGGTTTAACGTCAGGGGAGTGGGTAAAGAAGATGTTCGCCGTGGAGACGTTCTTGGTCCTGTAGATAAACCACCAACGGTTGCAAAAAGATTCAAAGCTCAGATTATAGTTATGCAACATCCTAGTGTTATAACCGTAGGATATACTCCTGTTTTCCATGCGCACACTTCTCAAGTCGCATGTACATTTGAAGAAATTACAGATATTCAAGGTAAGTCTCTCGATTTCATTAAAGCTGGAGACGCAGCGTTAGTTTGGGTCCGACCACAGAAACCTGTCGTAATCGAAGTGGCGAGTGAAATACCAGAACTAGGTGCTTTCGCAATACGTGACATGGGGTCAACAATTGCGGCTGGAAAAGTCATTGAGATTGAAGAGGTATAAATGCAACAGGCACGCATACGTTTAGCTGGAACTAGCTCTACGGACCTTGATGTTATTTGTGCTGATGTTTGTGCGATCGCCCGAAAAACTGGAGTGAATTTGAGCGGTCCGATTCCACTTCCTACTCGAAAATTGGAAGTCCCTTGTAGAAAATCCCCGGATGGAGAAGGGACCGCTACGTGGGAACATTGGGAGATGCGTGTGCACAAGAGATTAATAGATCTTGATGCGGATGAACGTGCGTTGCGTCAATTGATGCGCATTCAAGTTCCCAAAGATGTCAGTATTGAGATAGTTCTTACTGGAGGATAATAGTCCACCGTATTTTTGTTCCAATTTGGATTCTTAACCTATATACTCGCAACCCTCATATACCATCACTCATTGTACCCTGAATAGGGCTTGTAGTTCAGTAGCAGAATGCTCGCTTCGCATGCGAGAGGCCCCGGGTTCAAATCCCGGCAAGTCCATAATTAACAGCACTATCGTGGGAGTGGAGGGACCACTAACTTTAGGATTTCACTACGATTGAGTATTATTCTACCCAATTGAGAAGGCATGCACCTTCGTCTAATTCTGCAATTCGTTCGGGACTAAATGAGAGTGAGTTTCCTAAATAGCTCTCAACACATTCTGAATGTTCAGTCATGGTCCTGTACAAATTGATCCCGGAATAGGAAGCTAGTTGGTTTGCGATCGTTTCTATTTGAGATTCATTCAATGGTCCGGAATTTTTTTGTTTGATGTTTGCAAATATCATTCTAAGAAATTCCTCAGGGTTCTCATCATGCAATCGTCTGCTGGGATCTGATTTCACCGTTCTGCTCCTTTTATCCTCCTAAATATAATTGTATCGAAAATGGTTTCGTTTGGATAAAGAAGGTTCCAGGGGATAGATTAGACTTGTTCTAAGGCTTGTTCTAGATCTGCAAGAATGTCATCTATGTGTTCTATACCGATTGAAAGTCGGATATATCCAGGAGTTACACCTGCGCGTAGTTGATCTTCTTCAGATAACTGTTGGTGGGTTGTTGTGGCAGGGTGAATAGCGAGGCTTCTTGCATCGCCTATATTGGCAACGAGATAGAAGAGATTGAGTGCATCTATAAATTTTTGACCCGCTTCTTTTCCATCTGCTAGTTCGAAACCAATGAGAGATCCAAAACCTTGTTTTAGATATTTTGAAGCTCTTTGTTTTGACTTCTCATCTTCGTGTAAAGTAGGATAAATTACAGTGATAATTTTAGGATGGTTGTTCAAGAAGTCTGCAACTTTTTCAGCGTTGGAAAAATGAACACGGATTCGGAGGGGCAATGTTTCTAATCCTTGGATGAAATTATAAGCATTAAAAGGAGATAATGCAGGTCCTAAATCTCTTAGTCCCACTACTCTGGCTCGGCTAATATAAGCAACTTCACCAAAATCAGCAAAAATAGCTCCATGGTAACTAGGAGATGGTGTATTGAGCAGAGGTTGTCGTTCGGGGTCTTTGCCCCAGTCAAAATTTCCACCGTCTACTATGATTCCACCAATTGAATTTCCATGACCACCTATCCACTTAGTCAATGAATGTACTACAATCGATGCACCATGCTCAAATGGTTTGCAAGTGATGGGTGCAGAAGTATTATCAATGATCAAAGGTATGTTGAATTCCCTCCCTATGTTGGCCACTTCTTCTATTGGGAATGGTTTTAATTTGGGATTGGGCAACGATTCTGCATAATACGCTCTTGTTTTCTCGTCTGTGAGTTCGCGGAAATTTTCAGGATCAGTAGGATCTGCAAATCGGACTTCTATGCCTGTACCTTTAAGAGTATTAGAGAATAAACTCCAAGTGCCACCATAAAGGTCTGTTGAAGATACTATGTTATCTCCAGATTGTGCCACGTTGAGGATAGAAATTGTTGTTGCTGATTGGCCGGAAGCAACAGCCAAAGCCGCAACTCCACCTTCGA
>WTZT01000101.1 GCA_009889685.1 Candidatus Hikarchaeia archaeon HikBin4 | reverse complement strand
GCACTAGCTTCTAGAGGTTTGGATTTCGTCACGGAAGAGTACTTACCCAAGAGACTTTCAGAAATGGGGATTATATGAATCGTCAATTATAAGCAAATAGGGACGTGTTCAATCCGGAAGTGCCACAATAGGTGCACCCGAAAGTGCCTATTATAAGTCCCTGCTTACAATTGGGGCAAGTTGATTTTCTCGGAATCATGAGTCTCTATAAATGTTCTTTTGCTCAAGATTATATATAGCCCCGCCTAGAGCGTGGTGAAAGTGAAAAGGAGCATACTGAGACTTCCTTACAGCATAATTCAATTCTTTTAGTGCGGAGATCGTATTCTCCCGGTGCGTTTATCCATATCGACTGGGTACACGATCCAATGGAACTTGTACAATTTGCAAATCGATTGAAAGAAATAGAAGAGGAACCGTCAGATCTCTCGATTCGCGAACTAATAGTGAACATGTTCGGTGACGAAAATGTTGATATAAAAATTGTTGTTAGATTTCTTTTGGGACGAGTCTTTCCTGCATGGGATGATCAAAAACTAGATATTGGACCTAGTCTTTGTTATAATGCAATAGCTTCTGCATCGGGTTCGGATATTACAGTTGAAGATATTGAAAATAGTTTGGCGAGTATTGGTGAAATAGGGCTCGTTGCTGAAAAATATAACACAAGTACTCAACGGGGATTATTTTCATTTGGTTCAGAAGAGTCAACTGCAATGACATTGGACGAATTATACTCAGATCTATACATCATAGCTTCTATTCAAGGGACAGGAAGTTTGGAGAAAAAACGCCGTGTTCTTTCGAACTTGTTCAACTTATGTGGGCCTCTCGAGGCCAGGTATCTAGCTAGATTGGTTTTGTCAGAAATGCGCATCGGCGTGGGAGAAGGAGCAATAAGAGATGCCATATCAGCAGCTTTTGAAATACCAATAATGGATGTTGAAAGGGCTCTTCAAGTTTCGAACGATTTTGGTTTTGTAGCAGAGATGTCGCGAGATAAAGGGGTTGAGGGGGTGCACGAAATTAAATTAAAAGTTGGAAGGCCCATTAGTTCTATGTTGGCCCAATCTAGTACTATTGAAGATGCCCTTTCCGCCTGGAAATTGGTGTCAGTAGAACCAAAATATGATGGTGCTCGTATCCAAGCGCACTACAATGGAGATTCTATTCGTCTTTATTCTAGGAATATGGAAGATGTCACCAAGCCACTTCCAGAAGTAGTTGAATTTCTTCAAGAAAATCTCTCTAAGCCTGCGATTCTTGATGGGGAAGTTGTTGCCACAGATTCGGATGGAAACTCATTGCCATTTCAAGAAGTTCTTCGTAGATTTAGACGCAAACATGATATTGAAAAGGCCCGAAGAGAAGTTCGACTTAGGTCTTATTTTTTTGATTGCGTTTATGCAGATGGGGTTGAATTATTAGATTCGCCGCTGTCCTTGCGCAGAGAGCATCTTGATTCTATTTTAAAAGAGGGAAGTTCTCCTTTTTTACTCACGGACGATCAAAAGGAGATAAGAAAAATAGAATTGAAGGCTTTAGAAGATGGGTTTGAGGGGATCATGTTGAAAAATCCAGATTCCACATATGCACCTGGAAAGAGAGGAAAGAATTGGTTAAAATGTAAACCGAGTGTTGAAACTCTTGATTGTGTGATTACAGGAGCAGAGTGGGGAAATGGACGACGAGCGAATTTTTTAGGAGCTTTTGAGCTCTCGGTTATTTCATCGAATGTGGACGCCGACATAGAATATAAAAATATCGGCAGAGTTGGAACAGGAATTACAGATGCAGAGTTAGAAGAGATGACTGAATTGTTACGTCCGTATATAGAAAGCCAAACTGGAAAACTAGTAAAATTAACACCGGAAATTGTCTTGGAAGTGGGATATGAAGAAATTCAGAGTTCTTCGAATTACTCTTCAGGATATGCCCTTAGGTTTCCCCGAGTGATTGCGGTCCGTCACGATAAAAAACCAGGCGATGCAGAAACCTTAGAGAAAATTGAACAGTTATTTAAATCGTAGACAGATTGATTGAAGTCAATGGTAAAGAATCAAGTTAGGTTAGACAGAAGTTTCAGTACCGAGGTAGGCGGCTACGTCTGCGTGAGTTATGATTCCAACAGTAATTCCAGAGTCCATTACAACAATTGCTTTATAATGGTATAGTAAACTAGAAATTTCATCTAGAGTAGAATTTTTTCCGATTGTTGGAAAGCTTTCCCCCATGATTTCGTTTACGGGCAAATCACCTATTTCTACATATTTTGCACGAGATTGAATGATGTCAGAGTTACTAATAGAACCAACAGAAGAACCATCTTGAATTACAGGTAGTTGAGAATATCCAGTATCTTGCATACGCTTGACTGTGTTCTGTACTGTATCTTTGGGAGATACGCTGATAACTTCGCGATGCATTAAGATCTCTGCACGAACTAGAGATCCAGATTTTTCATCCATAGCATTTACTATTCTACGGAGTGTTGATAGCCGGGGATCTACATCTCCACCTTCTATTCGGGCTATCAAGGGTTGGGACACTCCTGCTCGCATTCCAAGTTCGTTTTGGGTCAATCCAAGCTCGATTCTTCGATTTTTTAGAGACTTGGGGGTAGGCAACTCCATGAAAATAATAACCAGGAGTTATACATAAGTGTTTCTTGGAGAGATTGATTGGTAATATATTAAAATAAGCAGTATCCGAAGCGTTGAGGCTTTATGTATAGAGACAAGTAACATGTTGATGACGACTACTGCTTCGAATGCAGATTCTCGAATAAGTACAAGAAGAAAATTATTTTTAAATCCATATGGACCTGAGTTGGGAGATGTTCCTCAACAAAAAATGGGTCGAGAAGAAGTGGAAGAAATTGTAAAGACTGGGACGACAACAATTGGGTTGTCTACTTCAGAAGGTGTGGTATTGGCAACAGATATGAGAGCTAGTTTGGGAGGCAGATTTATTGCAAGCAAGGATGTTCAAAAAGTAGAACAAGTGCACCCAACCGCAGCAGTCACCATGTGTGGATCGGTAGGAGGTGCTCAAGCTTTTATTCGTTCGTTGAAGGCAGAAACTAGTTTATATGAGGTGAGGAGAGGCAAAGAAATGAGTGTCAAGGCACTTGCTACGTTGGCAGGTAATTTTCTTAGAAGTAACTGGACTATGTTTCTAATATCCCCAATATTGGGGGGCGTAGACAAGGGAGGAAATCAAGTATACAGCTTGGACATAGGAGGTGCAGTTATGCTAGATAATTATGTTGCCACAGGTAGTGGAATGCAATTGGCGTATGGTGTACTTGAAGATATATATGAAGAAGGAATGACCAATAAAGAGGCAGCTACTGTTGCGGCCCACGCAATTAAAAGTGCTAGTCAAAGAGATACAGCCAGTGGGGATGGGATGTGTTTAGCAGTGATTACAGAAGACGGCGTAGATATTAAAGGTCATAAAGATTTTAAAGCATTCCTATAAGAATAGTAATAATTATTCGGGCATACTAATTCAGAAAGTTAGAGAATATACGGAGGATATTCTCCACCCCTTGTAAAAGTGCGTCGAACAGAGCGGATATGCCGCCAATATCAGGGGCGATGAGGGGGATGATTACAAAGGGAAATAGAAAACTAGCGATAATACTTCCAATATTGGTCATTGCAACTATCATAATCAATTTGAATAGAGGTACGTTGTATAAACTTTTGATCTCCTCATACATGGAAGATGAAGTTGGTGCGCCTTTATTGTCAAATATTTCACTTATCTTTTCAAGGTCGGATGTTGAAATGACCAATATT
>WTZT01000100.1 GCA_009889685.1 Candidatus Hikarchaeia archaeon HikBin4 | reverse complement strand
GAGTTGCAAAATACCACGGCCTCCAGGAACGGATGTCCTCCTCACTTTTCGACTCTAAAATTCCTACAAACAAAACAAAAAATGACAAGTGATTCCCCCGACATAATAAGTGGAACCCGTTTCAGCAGAGGAGCTGCTAGAAACTTTCTCTCTTCCATGGATGTAGACGACCGCATTTTCGATGCGGATATAGCGGTGGATTTAGCACACGTAGTGATGTTGGCAGAAGAAAATATAATCTCCAAAAATAATGCCAAGGCTATTCTTGAAGCACTTTTTTCCCTTCACGATTTAGGCTTCGAAAATTTACCCCATTCCGAAGACATTCATGCTGCAATTGAAACGGCATTAGTAGAAAAAATTGGAGACTCCGGAGGTTGGATGCATACCGCTAGAAGTAGAAATGATGAAGTTTCAACTTGCATTCGTTATCAATTGCGAAATGATATCTTATCTATGATAAATTCGGTTTTATCTCTGAGAGAAATCATTCTTTCAATCGCAGAGAACCATACTACCACTCTCATCCCTGGGTTCACTCACTTACAATATGCACAACCATCAACCCTTTCACATTGGCTTTTATCCTACTGTAGTTCTCTCGAACGGGACACTGGGCGGCTCTTTGACGCTTACAAACGTGTCAATCTCTCTCCCCTTGGAGCAGCAGCTTTCGCAGGAACTCCCTTTCCAATCAACCGCGAACGAACTGCCACACTCTTAGGATTCAAAAATATAATAGAAAATACCATGGATGCTGTTTCTTCTAGAGATTTTTTAATAGAATCTGCAGCGGCATTGTGTTCCATTTCTATCACATTTTCAAATATCTCAACAGATTTAATTTTCTATTCAAATAAGAACTTTGTTGAAATTGAAGATGACTATGCCTCAACTTCTTCTATTATGCCTCAAAAGAAGAATCCAGATACCTTAGAATTAATCCGAGCCGCATCTGCAACAACAATGGCCACCTTTTCCGGTATTTTCACAATTTTAAAAGGTCTCCCCCGCGCCTACAACAGAGATCTTCAATCTGCAACCCCTTATATATGGAAATCTATAGACCAAATGATAGAATCTGCGGATATTCTCTCACAAATAATAAAAACTTCTACTTGGGATGTTGAGCTTCTTTCTAGTTCTGCAGGATTGGGTTTCTCTACCGCAACTGGTGTGGCCGATACTCTAGCTATGGCCGGAATCCCCTTTCGAAAAGCCCACCAAATCATAGCCAAATCGGAAAGTAATTACGAAGATATATCTCTCAATTTCAAAAAAATAATGGGAGCACCTATCAGTGAATTCTGTACTCAAGATTCAATAGAATCTGCCTTGGATCCCTTCACAAACGTCGATATGAGAAATTCATTCGGGGGTCCTTCTCCCGCCATTGTAATAAATTCAATCTCCAACGCCCAAAATAATCTACAATCTGATAGGGATATCTACACAGATCATAATAAACAAGTAGACCAATCAAAAGAAAAACTGATCCAAGAAGCTATGAATTATCTCAAATAAATTCCCATTACCCTCTCATAATTAAATTAGGAAATTTTAAATCGAAGTCTTGTTTATGCTCCTATCATGACAAATACAACTTGCGCCGAATGTGGCTCCGAAATCACAATATCCAACGATGTAGAATCTGGAGAAATTTTGGATTGCGATATCTGTGGAATCGAACTCGAAGTCATCGGAGTGGATCCTATAGAACTCTCCAAAGCACCCGAGCTAGAAGAAGATTGGGGAGAATAACAGTTTTAGGTATATAGCAACATTTATTAATCGAGTAACCCTAAATGACCCTCTCATGAATGTCGGGTTTTTATATTCCCAAATTAGGACGGACGAGAAGTTACTTCTAACCGAACTTAGATCTAGAGGCCACGACATTCTCAAAATAGATGTCAGAAAACATCAATTTTCTATACAGGGTCCTCCTGCAGAGTTCAAAAATTTAGATATTGTAATCGATAGATGCATCGCACAAAGCCAAAGTAAGTTTGCTTCTATGTTTTTTGACTCTTATGATATCTCTATTATCAACGACCCTGCCGTTGTGGAACGTTGTTCTGATAAAATCAAAACTAGTCTTTTGCTCAATAGCGCCGGAATACCCACCCCCGAGACAACCATAGCATTCTCCCCCGAAAGTGCACTCGAAACAATCGAAGCCATCGGTTATCCTTGTGTCCTCAAACCAGTAGTAGGGTCATGGGGCCGCCTAATGGCAAAAATAGACACTAGAGCTGCCGCCGAAGCTATCGTAGAACACAAAGCTACTCTTGGTCATTATGAACACAAAATTTTCTATATTCAAAAATTTATTAACAAACCCAATAGAGACATCCGTGTAGTTGCAGTTGATGGGACCCCCCTCGCCGCAATGACTAGAACTTCGACACATTGGCTAACAAATGCAGCAAAAGGAGCAACAGTCGCCGGATATGATGTACCCGCAGAAGTTGCATCACTCGTCGAAAAAGCTTCAAAAGCAGTTGGTGGGGGGCTGCTTGGAATCGATCTTATGGAACTCGAAGGTGGCGGCTTCACCGTACATGAAATCAACCCTGGGACTGAATTCAAGGCACTCAATGAATGTGTGGATATAGATGTTCCTTCTCGTATAATCGACTGGGTCGAATCCGTTGCCAATAAAAAAGGTGAGAAACTATGACATTTTCAGCTTCTGTTATCGGCGCAAGTGGTTTCACCGGAGGTGAGCTGTTAAGACTATTGGATGGCCACCCACAATTCGAAATAACCCAAGCAACTAGCCGTAAATACTCTGGTCGTTCTGTTGGATATACCCATCCAAATCTCAGAGATTTGAAATTAAAATACTCTTCTCCGGAAAAACTAGAACCTGTAGACGTTCTCTTTGTAGCAACCCCTCATGGGGTTTCCATGAGCAAAATAGATGCTTTTTCTGAAGCTTCCAATGTCGTCGTAGATCTGAGTGCTGACTTTAGACTCAAAGACCCTCTGAAATATGATGAATATTATGATGGTCATTCATGTCCTGAATTACTTGAAAAAGCTGTCTATGGCCTCCCAGAAATCCATCGAGATGATCTAAAATCTGCAAAATTAATTGCTTGTGGTGGATGTAATTCTACAGTCACCATCCTTGGACTGTATCCTTTATTCAAATCAGGACTATTGACCCTTGAAGACATAATTGTTGCAGACATAAAAGTTGGTTCTTCTGAAGGGGGTGCTAGTAGAAGCACTTCTTCTCACCATGCTATCCGCTCCGGAATCGTCCGTCCTTATGCTCCTATAAGCCACCGACACGAAGCTGAGATAGAACAAGAACTCGGCGCAAAAGTAGCCTTTACAGTCCACGCAGTTGATATGATTAGAGGGGCTGCCGCAACGTGCCATATTTTCCCAACAAAACAAGACCTTTCCAAATCCCTCCTCTGGAAGGCATACTTGGATTCTTATGGAGAAGAACCATTTGTCAGATTATTGAGCGGCACTGGAGGTAATTATCGCTATCCCGAACCAAAGGTAGTTGCTGGGACTAACAATGTGGAAATAGCATTTGAGATTGATGAGAGGAACAATCGAATCGTAGTTTTTTCTGCTATTGATAATATGATGAAAGGTTCTGCTGGACAAGCTATCCATGCCGCAAACATTGCCTTTGGTATCGATGAAACCATAGGGCTTTCACATCGAAGTCTGCACCCCACCGGGGCGCCTTAATTTAATTGCATTATAACCTAACTATGACTATTGTACTGAAAATCGGAGGGGCCGAAGCAGTTGATCCAGCTGGAGCTATAGACGATATAGTCAATCTATCTC
>WTZT01000010.1 GCA_009889685.1 Candidatus Hikarchaeia archaeon HikBin4 | reverse complement strand
TCCTGCTGGCTGAGCATTTAGGGCAGGTGGTCTTCTGGTTACCGCCCTTTGATTCATCGATGTGGATTCCAATGTTGTATCAAAGGAAACACAAAGTGCGGGGAGATCGAATAAATCTACAACACTATGCAAGGAGTCATATAGAATATTTTCATGAGATTCCATTTCTTCGACGTCGATAGAAGAAAGTTTTGCCGCAAGTTCATAAACCCAAATTAAGGGGGAAGGATTGGTTCCGAAAAATGAGAGAAATGTATCCATTAGTGGGTTTTAATTAGGTGAAATTGTGGTGGGTGGCCGGAGTAATAGGGCGAATCCACCGGCACATAAAGCCAGTCCTGAACCGATTAGGAAAGTTACGGTCCAGCCGGAAGATACGACTAGCCATCCAGCGACTGCCCCACCAAATATGCCACCCCATACTTTTCCAGAATAGAGAAGAGCATAATTTGCAGACGAGTTTTTCGAACCGTAATAATCTGCGACAACACTAGGAAACAAAGTATACTGAGGACTCCAGAAGAAAGTAGCAACGAATACAGATGCAATAAATCCGATACTATTTCCTAAATTGCCGAAATAAAGAGTGCCTACTAGACCTAACCCGCACAGAGAAAATGAGAGAGCCATTGCTCGTTCGCGGTTGAACCCTAGGCGGATCCCGGGTATTTTGTCATCTGATATATACCCTACTACCAATCTTCCTGTGCCTCCTGCAATGGGCAGAACAGTGGCTGCTGCAGTTACTGCTGTGGCAGTTAAAGCTAAGCTGTCACCTAGTGCAACTACTTTTGCAGTCAGAGTTAAACCTGCACCGCTTACTGCAATGAACATTAGATACATCAACCAAAACTGCCAAGTTTTGATCATTTGACCTGAAGTGAAGTCGAGAGAAGAAGGGGGTGTAGAATTTACTTTTTCTTCAGAAATAAGCTTTGTATTAGTTTTGATTTGAAGCCAATTTTCAGGGGGGTCTCGAAGAACCAAAGCGCCTACGGTAACTCCGATCAGGATCAAGAGTCCCATGTTTTGGAGGACATCCGGGTAGCCAGCTGCAGTTGCGTTTATTCGGACATATGGAATAAAAAATGCACTCCCACCCGCAAAGGCCATCGTTCCAATTCCTGTCGTGAGCCCTCTACGGTCTGGGAACCATTTTAGAGCGGTGTTAACAGCAATTGTGTAGATAATACCTACGCCTATTGCACCTATAGAATATAGTATATATATTTGCCATACTTCGGTCGCTTGAGAGATGCCGATGTAACCACCTCCAGCGAGAATACCTGAGAGAAGAGTTAATTTCTGGGGACCATATCTATCTCTCCACCATCCAACTGGGAACTGAGATCCTGCTTGGAAGATAACAAAAAGGGTAAAAACTACACCTAAAACATTTAGGGGAACACCTAGGCTAGATGCCATAGGGCCTTCAATAGAAGACCAAACATACTGGTAGGGACTTACCAATCCCATCATTAATGCTGCTGCTATGATCTGCCACCATCGAGAAGATAGATATTTTCGACCGAGAATCTTGAACCCCAATATTTCGCTAGCTAGGGCAGAATAATCGAAAGATGAATTATCCATATCTAAGAGAAGTTTCCGGGGGAGATTATAGTTACGAGTGATAAAATGTCAAAAATTAGGCATTTTGAACATCAAGTAAATTATGTACAATAGTAATGGCTTGGTCAGCGTGTAAAGAGACCGGGCCGAGATTTATTGCAGTTTGGGCGTATTCTTTTAATATATCAAGTTCAGAAGAGGAGAAATTGTGGTGATCAGAAAGAATGAATACGGGTTCAGAAGGGAATGTAAACTTTTGAGAAGGAAATCCGTCCTCATTTAGATAAATGAAAGTTGCACCAGGATCAATAGAAGTTAGTAAAGACCTGAGATTTCGTTTGGAGATGTAGATACCAGGGGTGCTTTTTATCTCTATTTGTCCAACAGCATCTGCTGCTTTTTCTAATGCTTTTTTTATTAGGGCTGCGATACATCTTTCGTCAGGGTGGAGATAACGTGTTTTAGAACTCTCGATACGAATGGTAATTTGATCCTGTAATAAGAGATAGATACGGACGTTAGGTCTAATTGCATGTGATGTCAAAAGAGATGCTCCGACACATCTGCAAAGTATATCCATTCTTCCCCCGTCTCCGGGGAGGTCATTTAAGGAAAAATCAGGGGTTATTTTTGCTGTGTGACTTACTACTATAAATTGCCGCATAGGCCCACTTTTATTACGAGAGATAAATCTTCATCGATGTGGTTGGTCAGGTTATTAAGGTAAAAGAGATGGCCAAGATAAATGCAGAATTACTTAAGTTTTATCGGCGGTAGTATCTATGTATGGATTTATTTGAAGAGGTAGAAAGAATAATAGATCAGGGTGAGATTTGTGATTCTTGTATGGGACAAGTGTTTGCAGAGAGAGGACATGGCCTAACCAATAGAGAGAGAGGAACGGCTTGGAAGACTATCTTAGCCATGGAAAATAATAACATTATAGAACGAAAAGTGGATTGTTGGGTGTGTTTAGGGGAGAGTTATCGATTTGAAGAATGGGCGGATTTGGCAGTGATGGAATTGGGAGAAATTGAATTTAAAACGTATAAAATTGGTACTAGAATGTCTCCGTTACTTGACGAGAATGCTAAATTACTGAGAGAGCTCGTAGGAGTTCCAATAGATTCGGGAGAGTCTCTTAAAACGGAGATGAATCGAGAGGTGGGGAAAATAGTAGGCGATAGAATGAAAAAATATTTTGATGCAGATGGTCCAGACATAATAATACTATTGAATGTTCCAACTAGATCTGTTGAAATTCAAGTGAATCCAATATTCATATACGGGAGATATAAGAAACTAATCAGAGGAATTCCACAAACAAAATGGCCATGTAGAGAATGCAAGGGGAGGGGGACAAGTATACATGGTGTGTGTGAACGGTGCGAGGGATCTGGAAAGCAATATGAGGAGAGTGTGCAAGAGCTGATAGATTCGGTTGCCATTATACAAATGGAGGGAGAAAGTTCTACATTTCATGGTGCAGGTAGAGAGGACATTGATGCAAAAATGTTGGGCACAGGAAGACCATTTGTAGTGGAAATTAAAACTCCTAAAAAGAGGTCTATAGACCTCCAAGTGTTAGAAGAGAATATGAATAAAAATGCATTTGGAAAAGTGGAGGTAGAGTTAGAAGGTGTTGTGAATAGGAAGATGGTAGCTCATATAAAAGAATTACCTGCATCAAAAACGTATGAAGCTAGAATTAAATTTGACAGGAGTGTGGAAAAAGATATGTTAAAAGGGGCACTTGAGATGTTAGATGGAGCTGAAATTAAACAAGAAACTCCCACAAGAGTTGTCCATAGAAGAGCTGATAAAACAAGGATAAGAAAAGTATATTCTGCGAGGGGAGAGCTCACAAGTGATTTAACAGCAAATTTGGAGATCCATGGGGAAAAAGGACTTTACATAAAAGAATTAGTGAGCGGCGATAGTGGCAGAACAAATCCTAATTTGACAGATTTGATAGGAGTGGAAGCGGTGGTAGAAACATTAGATGTGATATCAGTAGTAGCTGAAGAGGGGAGATTTGATGTCCCAGAATACATACTTAGACGGAAGGACAAGGAGGGTTTAGAAGAATAATGGCAATAATTGGAGTGGATGAGGCTGGCAAGGGCCCAGTGATAGGATCGATGTTTGTTGTAGCCGCAAGAATACGGTCAGAAAGGGACTTGCCAAACAATGTATTGGATTCAAAAAAACTCACACCGAAACTTAGAGAAGAAATTGCAAAAGAACTCGTCAAAATAGAATATTTTTCGATGGGCGTACAAGAAGTAACCATCGAAGAAATTGACAGGCCAGATTCAAATATGAATATATTAACTGTGGAAGCCCATGCAAGAGCTATATCGAAAATAGTTGAAGATGGTGATTGCATATATGTAGATGCTGCTGATGTCAATCCGGGACGCTTTGCCAAGAGGGTTCTAAATGGATTAAATGCCGAAGTCCAAATCATTTCGGAGCACAAAGCAGATCAAAAATATCCAGTCGTTAGCGCAGCGAGTATACTTGCAAAAGTGACAAGAGATGCACATATTGCAAAGCTAGTCAATACGTATGGAAATATGGGTAGTGGTTATCCTTCGGATAGTATAACTAGAGAGTTTTTGCAGAAGTATATTCTAGAGAATGGGGCGTTGCCGAATTGTGCACGTAAATCCTGGAAAACAAGTAAAGATATGTTAGGCAAAAGCGCGCAAAAATCGATCGAAGAGTGGGATTGAAATATAATTTATTTTAGCTTAAGTAAGAATTTTAAAATATCACCATAGGCAGGACGTGTTATAAGTACCCCTATGAGCACGCCTAAAATTGTCACTATTGCGAATCCACGTAGATCGCCAAGCGAGAGGATGGCTAGAGGGCTAAGTGCAACTATTGTCGTCACTGCGGCTGCCCCGATAATCCAAAATGCTGCTTTGAAACGGCTACGGAATACTCTTGTTGAAGAAACAGAGCCTTCGGCCATAACTTCATCTGCAATAATGATTAAATCGTCCACACCGGTTCCGATTACTGCTATAAATCCTGCAATATGTGAAAGATCCAATGCCAACCCAATGGCAGAGGATAAACCCAGTAGAATGATAACTTCGGACAGTGCAGTGATCACCATGGGGAAAGCTACTTTTATTTCACCATAACGGAAGAAAACTACTGCAGCGACTGCCAAAATGGAAATCGTACCTATAAGAAAAGAGTAGATTTTGAAATTCTCGGCTAAACTAGGGGAAACGAAATTAATAGTACCAGAATCTAAATCGAGTGGTGCAGGTAATGCTCCGGCTCGGAGATTAAGGCGAAGAGAATCTGCGTTAGTTCTGTTTGTGGAGGTCATGACAAAATTCTTGCTATTGATAAATTCACCTTTCCTCAGTGAATCGGAAAGGCCAGGAGATATAGATGCTGAGTAGACTATGTCCCCATCTAGGACAGTATGGATACAGTATCTCAATTCTTTGGGGAGTGAAGTTGTACAAGAATTAGAATTACTTTGGGAAGAAAATCCATATTGCTGCAGGTATGTCTGGAAATTAGAGGCCCCTTCATTTGTCAAAGTAACAGGTACATGAGGAGATGCGATAGAGATTGTTGGGTCTTGAACGGTTCCAACAGTTGCGATATCATCTTGTGTGAGTACTACGGCAGTTCCCCATTCCCCAGCTCCAGTTGGAAATTGCACCACTACCTCTACAGATCCACGTTTTTCGACTAATTTCCGGACTTCAGTACTGTTGTAATTGGGAACTTCAATTATGATAAAATATTGACCAGAGGGTGTTGTTGATTGTTGTACTGTTGCACCATTAAGTCCAGATTCATCGAATTTTTTGCTAAGTACTTCGACGGTGGTTTTACGAGTTTGTGCGGTGACTCCTGGACGGATTTCACCATAGGACAGATTGGCACGAGATAGTGCTAATTTGAAATCTTCAGGGGAGATATCTGAAAATATTTCAAAAGTCCCAATCCCATTTGATCCTATTTTTGCATCAACGTCACTACGGGATAGAGAAGGAAATTGACTTAAAATGGTTTCTTCTATATTAGATTCTTGATACCCGATAAAAGATACTTCTTCTGCAGTCCAACCAACAATCGGAGCTCTTAGACGGGTGCCACCAGAAAGGTCTAATCCATAGCTTATGTTTAGACCTAAACTATCGGAATTCGAGGTAGAAGTGGACCCAATTGGGGATATAACAATCACGCTGAAAACTATAAGGATTGAGAGAGCGAGAATACGCCAATTGGAACGAATATTCATTGTTGACCCTCGACATACCATCGTAGAAGGCTAAAGTTTAAGAGATAGGTGTTGAGTAGATCTACAACTAGACCGAAAATAAGTACCACTCCGATCGAAGTTAGAAGGTCGACTCCGAATAAAAATGAGGCAATCGTCATGACTACGATTGCAGAAAGTGATGTGAAAGTCATAGTGAGCCCAGTTCTCATAGCGTTGTAAGTGGATTCGTAGAAGTCTCCTTTGCGTTTTAATATATGATTGGTAAGTAATATATCGGAATCGACGCTGTAGCCTATTAGCATTAATAAAGCTGCTACAGTGCCCAATGATAGTTGGATTCCCAATAGATTCATAATTGCAAGGGGGATTACGATATCTCCTAGAGCCGAAAGAACTACCGCTACGGAAGGGATTAATTTTCTGAATAAAAAGAAAACGACAATTGCCATTCCAGTAAATGCCATTGCGAGGCCAAATAGTGCTAATTTTTGAGATTCTGCTCCAAAACTAGGGGAAGTACTTTGGACTGCTAAAACATCGAAGCCAGCATTAATTGAAACGAGTTCCAACTGACCGGGTTGAACTGTCGATGATTGGAATGTGACTATGTATGCATTAGCTTGGGTTGCGATGGGGCGAATAGAATCAATAGGCCACTCAAATGTGGAATAAATTGGATCTATCCCGCCTTCAGAAATCAATGTGATTTCAGTTCCACCAGTGAATTCTATTCCGGGATTGACAGGTAATCCGGTAGATAGATACCACCCACCTAATATTAGAAGTGAGATCAACAAAAGAGTCAGGGGTAAAGAAATGAGTTGTTTATTCGAATATTTCTTAAAATTAAAAGATTCGACCTTGAACTCAAACATACGAATTAGCGGTGTTAGTTAGAGCGCATAAAGCTTCCTACAACGAATTTAGAAACCGGTAACGAAGAGAAGGTAAGAATTACAGTCAGTCGCTACTAAAGCATGGTATGGAAACTGTCCCAGAAAGGTCAGAAGTTGCTCAAAAGTATAAATGGGATTTGAAGAGCATCTATCCTGAAAATAATGAATGGAAAAAATCACTAGAAAACGTTAAGAACGGATTGGGTGAATTCGGACAGTATGAAGGAAAAGTTTGTGAGAGTGGAGATACTTTACTAGAATTATTGGAATTTTCGGAGGTAATAATGCGAGGAATGGGGACGGTGATTTCATATGCAAAATTGCACTCTGATGAAGATAAAAGAGATCAAAAATACCAATCCATGCTAATTGAAGCTAGATCAGTGGCAGCTAAACTAGGAGGGGTGACTAGCTTCATCGAACCAGAAATTCAAGAGCTAGACGAAAAAAGATTAAAATCACTATTGGGGTCAAATGTAGAACTTAGTATTTATCGTCATTATTTGAAAGAGGTAATACGGGTGAAGGACCACGCTCGTTCAGCAGAAGTGGAGGCATTATTAGCAGAGATGGGAGAGATATTCGCAACCCCAAATGAGGTTTATGGATTGTTGATGAATGCAGACATGTCATTTCCAAAAGTCAAGGGGAAAAATCAAGAGTTGATTGAGATAACCCAAGTAAATTTCACCAAATTCATGAGGAGTATGGACAGAAATCTTAGAAAAAAGGTTTACCAAAAATTCTATGGGGAAATTGGAAGGTTCAGAAATACCATAGGATCTGTGTTGAAAAACAATATTATTGTAGATGTCAGGATTGCCCAAGCACATAACTATGAAAATGCAAGAGATGCTGCAATGGATGGATCGAATATTCCAACGGAAGTATATGATAAGTTAGTAGATACAGTTAGAGATAACCTCCACGTCCTTCATCGGCATGTAGAATTAAAGAAGAAAAGTCAAGAGTTGGATCGAATCAGAATGTGGGATTTGTACGTCCCGATGGCCCATGGTGAAAGTCCAACGGTGAAATATGATCATGCAGTAGAACATGTCATTGCATCGGTTTCTCCTCTAGGAGAAGAATATCAAAATATTCTCGAAGATGGTGTGAACTCGGGGTGGATTGATGTATATGGAAATCGTGGAAAGTATTCAGGAGCATATAGTGGGGGGACTTATGATACAAAACCATTTATACTCATGAATTATCAGGACGATATTCAATCTATGTTTACTCTTGCACATGAATTGGGACATTCAATGCATTCTAGATTGACAAATGCTGCTCAACCATATGTGTATTCAGGCTATGACATATTTGTTGCAGAAGTTGCATCTCTTGTGAATGAGACTCTTTTGACAGACTACCTTCTGAAAACGATAGAAGAAGAGTCATTTCGACTTCATGTTCTTGACGAGGCCATAGAGAGGTTTAGGAGTACTTTATTTAGACAGACTATGTTTGCAGACTTTGAACATCAAATTCATAATGTTGTAGAATCAGGAGGAGCCTTGACTCCAGATCGGTTTGATGAGATATATAAGAACATAAAGGGTGAATTTTATAAGCCAGTTGAAATGGATAATTACATAAAAATGGAGTGGATGCGGATTCCGCATTTTTATTATAATTATTATGTATATCAATATGCCACAGGCATCTCTGCTGCAATGTCACTAGCACAAAGTATTATAATGGGAGGGGGAGATCGAAAAGAGAAATATATTTCATTTCTCCGGTCAGGGTCAAGTGAATATCCACTAGAGTTATTGAAGGAAACAGGAGTAGATATGAGATCAAAAAAACCAATTGAAAAATCAATAACAGTTTACAATGATTATCTGTCAGAAATGGAATCAATTATCGAGGGTGAATAGAGATGGTGAATGAGATACCAATGATAAGAGTTACGTATGGATCGGGGGAGGGACCGACGGGAATAGCATCATACGATGCGGCGCTTCACGATGCAGGTATAAGCAATTACAATCTAGTAAAAGTTTCATCGGTTATCCCAAGTAATTCCAGAATGGAAGTGGTGAAAGAAATGCCAGATCTAGGACCGTTTGGGAACAGGCTTTGGGTTGTTCAGGCGAAAACTACAGTCAAAGGGTCAAAAGGAAAAGCTGTTGCGGGTTTAGCATGGGTTCGGGGAGACGAAGCCGGGATATTCTATGAATCCTCAGGAGGTATGGATGAAGATGGTGTTAGAGAAGAATTAATCCAGGGAATAGAGTCTTGCAAAAATCTTAGGGGTTGGGAATTCGGAGAGATTGGTATGAAAATAAATAGTTCCGATGTTAACAAAAGTGAATTTACAACATCAGTGGTTGTAGGCGTGTATGGAAAGAGCGAAAGTATGTTTTGAAAAAGAAGAAATTATTTCCCCCAAAAAGGATCTTTGATTCGTTTCCGTTGAGCGAAAAATGAAAGTGCTTCACATTCATCGTTCCGAAGGTCATTATAGAAAGTATCTTCCAATGCTTTTACATGTTTCTCGTGAATATCTACCCAAAGTTCGGACTTTTCATCTATTTGACGTCCGACTGTTGGGCCGTCAAGTGAGATGCTTACTTGATCTCCCATTTGTGCTTGGGGGACTGATTCTCCCTGGTAGTGGATATCTTTGATAAAACCTATTCGTTTGAAATCGTCTTGGAGAGGAATGGCGACAGGAGCATTCTTTTGGAGCGTTCCAGAGAGTATTTCTACCCCCACTATTGCTGGATTTGATTGTCGAAAAATGTGATTTTCGAGTATTTGAAAATGTGCGGGTCGGGTTAGTTTATCAAAAAAATTCTTTCTTCTATGAGAAGATAATTCTTCGGTGTGAGATTCATACTCTTCGATGAGGCGATATATGACATCGTTTGTGAGAATTTTAACGTCTTTTTCTCTAGCGTTACGTCCTGCATCTTCTATCAAATTGACATTGAAACCTAAAATGATCCGGTATTGTTTTTCGTTTGTTGTGCTAGCTAAGGAAATATCGCGGGGTGCGATGTCACCAACTGACGCTCGCATTATGGGGACTTCTATGTCAGAAAGTGCCTTGGAAAGTGCCTCAAGACTGCCAAGAGTATCTGCTCGGATTATAACTCCAGAATCTTGAGTATTGATCTTGACTTTTTCTAGCTCTGATTCTATTTCAAGAAGAATAGAATCAAGATCGGCACCTTGAGCGGAACGTAGAGGAGAACCCACGAGAACATTAGAAAGATTTGATGCTGCTATTCGAATTCCAGAGGCAGCAGTGACAGTGGATGTTCGAGTGAAAAGGCTAGTGGAATTTGATTCGGATAAGGGAAGGAGACTGAAAAGTGCCCGGACTTTGGTGGATATGGGACCATCTATGCCGCCAACTACCATTTGATCATCTTCAGAAAGACTTCCATCGTACAGAATGGCATCGATTACAGTTCCGAGTCCTCTTTCTTCTTTCACTTCGAGAACCATTCCTTTTCCAGGTCCGGTTATATCGACCGACATTGAATCTCGCATGTATTTTTGTGCGAGACCCATCAGTACAGCGAGTAAATCGGGAATGCCTTCTTGAGTTCGGGCACTAGTAGGAATTATACCGAGAGTTTTACTAAAATCAGATACCTTCCAATAATAATCTGAGGTGAATCCAAATGTAGAGAGATCACCGACTAATTGATAGAATTTTTGATCCATAGCAAATCGGACACGTTCTGGTTGAGAATTGTAACTCGTTACAGAAACAGAGCTTTGGTTTGAGTCCCATCCGGGGATGGTATCGATTTTATTGGCACATACTATGAAAGGCGTTTTAGAATTTCGTAGGATATTTAGTGCCTCTTTTGTTTGGGGTTGAAATCCATCGTTTATGTCTACAACTAGAATTGCTATGTCGGCCAAAGAGCCACCCCTAGATCGGAGAGTAGTGAATAGCTGGTGTCCAGGAGTGTCTATGAAAAGTAATCCAGGTAATTCTAGACTTTTAGAACTGACAAGAGATCCTGCTAGATTTGAAATGATATCAATTGGGACAGTAGTGATTCCTATGTGTTGAGTTATTGAACCCGCTTCGGCATCTGTCATAGAAGATCCGCGAATACTATCAAGCAAAGTAGTTTTTCCGTGATCGACGTGGCCGAGTACGGATATAATAGGGGTTCGCAAAGGATTTGGGTTATCAATGGTCTTTTTTGGCATCTGTAGTTCCTCAGACTATAATCAATGTTATCCAGCAATACCGAACATTAAAGTCATCTATTTAATTGGTATTTCTCCGTGAGCATTATGCTTGTTGAAAAGATATAGATAGTATGACAGATATATTAGCGCAAAATTTAACAGAAAAAGGAGTTATGAGAAATGATGGAAAAGAAATGGGGACATTGGAGAACATAACTGTGGATCTTAAAACGGGTAAACTCGAATCGATCGTGGTAAAACCAAAAACAGATATCGTAAAAAGTGATTTTCAGGGTTACGATAAAGATTCAGAAGGCAATTTTCTTGTTCCAGTGAGATGGGTTGAGTCGATCACGGATAATATCATGGTCAGAGATGGCGATGTTATTGATACTGGTGCAGTGGGGCCTGCTGATAGAAAGGAGTCATCAGCCGTTGAAAGATAAGGGGATATTCTTGGGCGATGGAGATGGTCCTAGATGTGCAGAACTAGTGGGAAATAGAAGAAGGTAACGGGTTAAATTAGCGGGCATATGTATATCTTGGACTCTTCTGCGTTTATTAGAGGTTACACAAAAGAAGGACATACAGCCACTGTGGCAGAAGTTTCAGGGGAATTGTTTGGAGAAGCTA
>WTZT01000001.1 GCA_009889685.1 Candidatus Hikarchaeia archaeon HikBin4 | reverse complement strand
CAAACCATCGCTTTTTGTGAGAGAAGGATCTAGCCCAGTTCCAATTCCTATGAGACCCCCGGGCCCGACTGTGTCAAGAGTAGAATTACCAGCTCTAATGGATTTTATGGTTGCTATGATGGGGAGGTATTCAATTTTGCCTGAAGTGGATATGCGCCTTCCAGGAGATATTTCTAATTCATCTCCAACAGAGAACTGTCCTTGAACGAGAGATCCTCCTAAAACGCCTCCCACTAACTGGTCCCAAGTTGCCCCGGGACGATTTATATCAAAACTTCTAGCCACATACATCAGAGGGGGAGATTTTCCATCTCGTTTGGGTGTTGGTATATGTTCTTCTATTGATTTGATGAGGGAATCTATATTGATGTTTTGATCAGCGCAAATAGGAATTATAGGGGCATTTTTAGCTATAGTTCCAGAAAAAAATTCTTTGAGTTTTTCATAGTGGTCTCTGGCAGTTTCAAAATCGACTAGATCTATCTTGGTTTGAGCAATGACTATGTTTGAGATTCCAATGGTTTCTAGGGCCATTAAATGTTCCTCTGTTTGGGGTTGGGGTACTGATTCGGTTGCGCTGACGACTAATACTGCCCCATCCATAAGTGCCGCCCCAGATAACATGGTCGCCATGAGAGTTTCATGCCCAGGTGCATCTACAAAAGAGACAGTACGTAAGGGATCCGTTTTTTTGTTATGATGGGGGCAGGTTTCAGATAATAGATAAGAAGTTGGATCTTCGCAATCGGGGCATTTTCTAAATGTCGCGTCTGCATAGCCAAGTCGAATTGAAATGCCACGTTTGAGTTCTTCAGAGTGTTGATCAGTCCAGGTTCCAGACAACGCTTTTACTAGTGTTGTTTTCCCATGGTCGACATGACCAACAAGGCCTATATTGACTTCGGGGATAGTTTCTTGTTTCACGATTATATCTTTAAATGTGTAGCTGTGAAAGAAATCTTCTTCGAAGGGGTGAAAAGATTACTGTTCTAGATTGGCAGAAAAATATGAAGAAGAGGTAAAAGGGATGAAATCATATGTTGCTAGTATGGGATCTATTAATTCAGCTAACATCGTGGTGATTTGCGGTAGTCGGAGGGAACCATCTAGAGTTAGGGCGTTGATGAAATATGTGGGAGAAGTGTTAGAAAGTAAAAATTTAGAATATGAGAATATAGATCTAGGGAGTATAGAATTACCAGTTTTCAGGAGTAAGGATCAAAATGAATGGGATGATGTGACTAGAGAGACTGTAAAGAAGTATCTTGATGCGGATATTTACTTTATCGGATCTCCAGTATATTTTTTAGGAATTTCGGGGGCACTTAAGAATCTTATTGATTACACACCATGGCAAGAATTCAAAGAAAAAAAAAGAGTTGCTGGTATTGTGATGTCTGGACGGAATAGACAGCATAATTTAATAATTGACTCGCAATTAAGACCGGTGTTCGTTTATTTAGGAGTAGAAGTTGCCAATACGAGCGTCTTTGCTATAGAGCCTGATTTCGGAGGTGGGGGCTTTGACTTGGAGAGTCTGGAAGTGAAAAATAGAATAGAAGAGATGGTACAAGAAACAATTGGTTTATCGGAAAGAATGGAAAGAAATGACAAGTAAAAGTAACCAAGGTGCTAAATGGGATGAAAGATACTTGTCGGGAGAATATCGTCCGAGGAGCGAAGCTTCTTCTCTAATAAAGATAGCAATAGAAGGGACAGAATGGAAGGGAAAACGTTGTTTGGAAGTGGCTTGTGGAAATGGGAGGAATTCTGTGTATTTGGCAGAAATGGGTTACGAAGTAGATGCAATAGATGTTTCTACTATTGCTTTGTCAAGGGCAAAGGAGCGCGGGAAGAATGCGGGGGTGAATGTTAATTGGATATTAGGAGATATTGATGAATTTGAGTTTGCAGAGAGGGAATATGATGTCATAGTAGTTGACTTCTTTTTTTGTGAAAAAAACATGATGCAAACGATTAAGAAATCACTGAGACCTGGGGGGATGATCATATACGAGCACCACATTAGAACAGAAGATCAGGTGGATAGAGGCCCAAGTAAAGATAAATATCGATTTAAATCAAACGAGCTGCTGGATCATTTCAGAGATATGACAGTCCTATATTATAAGGAGGGGATTCGAAGAGTGGATAGAGGATCGATGGCGGTAGCGTCACTTGTTGCACGGAAAACTAAAGAGGGGTCCCAAAAATATCCTGATGAGATTGGGGGATCGATGTCGCAGAAGTGATAAACGAATGAAGATACTAATATAGTCAAAGATGAGCTCCAAAAAAGAGAAAATTACTGCTGCAGAAGCCATTCTTCGTTCGTTGTCACTCCAAGGTGTAGAATATTTGTTTGCTAATTATGGAACGGATCACACTCCATTGATAGAAGCGGCTGCAAAGATCAGAAGAGGAGATGGAAAGATGCCGGAAGTTGTTGTTTGCCCCCATGAATTTGTTGCACTTAGTACCGCGCACGGGTACACAGCTGCCACCGGAAAACCTCAGGCGGTGTTGGTTCATGTAGATGTGGGAACTCAAAATCTCGGTGCAGCAATGCATAATGCCCATCGGTCGAATATCCCAGTGATAATAATAGCTGGGCTGGCCCCGGTAACCGACACGGGTCATGTTGGGTCAAGAGATCACGTGGTGCACTACCTACAGGATACTTTTCAGCAGTCGGATATCGTAAGAGAGTACTGCAGATGGGTGACAGAATATAGGCCCCCTGCAAATCCAGTTTCTATGATTAGGCGTGCGGTTGCTTTATCGAAAGGACCTCCGGCAGGTCCAGTCTATTTGACAGCTGCAAGAGAAGCATTAGAAGTAAAATGTTCATTGGATTTCAGAGGTCCCATTTCAATTAGAACGACAGGTGCGGACGAAAAGACTGTTAAAGATATTTCTTCGTTTGTAGAATCTGCAGAGCGTCCAGTAATAATTACTAGTCGGATGGGAAGTCCTCCCGTAAATGAAAATGTTTCTGCGTTGATAGAATTTGTTGAAGTTTCAGGGACAGGGGTAATTGAGCATGCCCCATGTGTGTTGAATTTTCCACGAAATCATCCACAACATGTTGGTTTCGTTCCGGGTGATGTATTTGATCATGCTGATTTAATAATATTAGCCGATACAGATGTTCCATGGGTTCCCTCTATTTCGGCCCCATCAAAGGAAATTCCAATAATTCAAATTGAAAATAATCCACTGAAGCACACATACCCACATTGGGA
The DNA here is from genome assembly GCA_009889685.1 of Candidatus Hikarchaeia archaeon HikBin4. GTDB lineage: Archaea > Halobacteriota > Halobacteria > Halobacteriales > Hikarchaeaceae > Hikarchaeum. The sequence goes on along the minus strand of WTZT01000001.1, from coordinate 30,392 downwards.
TTTTGATATAGATATGGCAATAGCTGCAGATCCTATTAAGACACTAAAATTAGTATCTGAAAAATTAGATCCAGCAGATGGCGAAAGTGGGCGATTGTTTTGGGGAAATATCAGTGCGAAAAAGAGAGAAAAACGAAGTGAAAGTGTTAATGAACAAATTAAAGATAACAAATTAAATTCTGCAACTATTTCTGCCGTCATCAATAGAGTGAAGGACAAAAATGCAATGATAGTAACGGATGCTACCACTAGCACGGGGGGTATACTAAATAATTTAGAGTTGGTCAACCCAGGAAGTTACATTGCAAAGTATGGATCTGGGCTTGGGTTTGCGGGGGGGGCTGCAGTTGGAGCCAAAATGGCATTTCCAGATAGAGAGACTTGGTGTTTAGTAGGAGATGGAGCATATCTTTTCTCGCACCCTTCGGTTACGGCATGGTTATCCGCAGAGAGGAAAGTGCCTACCCTGACAGTAGTGTATGATAATGAAGGGTGGAATGCGGTTAGAGGTTCAACTAAGAGAACTCATCCCGAAGGAATAGCTGTTCAAGATGGAATTCCAGAGAGCAGATTCAATCACCCAATCGACTTTACAGCCCCTTCACAAATTGTGGATAGCCACACAGAATCTGTTGTTGAATTAGATCGGTTAGAGGCTGCACTGGGGGGAGCAATAGAAGCGACTGAGAATGGAAAACCCGCGGTGATACATGTTAAGTTTTCAGATTGATATATCAATAACATATTGTATCCAAGGAGTGATTAATCCCCCGGGATTACTAAATCGACTTATATTTGGTATTTCAAGACCTAATAGATCGATATGACAATGGGTGGAAAGACTATTTTTGATACGGATGCCCACTACGTAGAAACTTTGTATGATATAGTGGATTATATTGACGATGACGATCCATGGAAATTAAAGTTTGAGTATGGTAGTACAACCAAAAGGAGCGTGCCCATATCATTTTGGCCAAGTCTATCAAGACCGGATGGATTTAATTATCCTAGCATTAAGAGGCGGGATGTTGATTTCAATACAAAGGAGGGGGTTGTACAGCTAATGGAAGAAATGTCCTTTGACAAAATATTGTTGTTATCTGAACAAATTCTCACATTTGCTATGCTAGAGGAAGACAAGCGGCAGACGAAGTTTGCAGAGGCATATATACAATATATGCTTGATAAAATAGCAGATGCAGACGAGGGCATGTATATGTCAATTCCAGTTCCATATAATGACCCGGTGAAGGCTGCAGAACTCATAGATGAATACGCTGATGAAAAGGCAGTTATTGGTGCTTGTGTGTTGACAGCTCGAATTCAACCCCCAATGGGGCATAGGAAATATGATCCAATTTACGATGCGTGCCAACGTGCGGATTTACCTGTGTTGTTCCACGGAGGTAGTGCCACTCTAGATAATTTTGGATGGGTATCAGGTTTTACAACAATAATGGAGACACATGCTCTAGGATTTTTATTTGATAATATGACAACAATTGCGAATGTCGTCGCCCAAGGGGTTCCTGAGAAGTTCCCCAAACTAAATTTTGTGTTCCAGGAAACTGGTTTGTTTTGGATACCAATGATGATGTATCGGATGGATATGGAATATCTTAGAATGCAAGACGAGGCGGTGTTGCTGAGAAAGCGTCCTTCAGAATATATGAAAGAATTTTATTATGGAACTCAGCCAATGGAGATAGTTCCAGATAAGAAGTATCTACAATATGTTATCGAGATGCTTGGTGGTCCGGAGCGTCTTATGTATGCGTCAGACTATCCTCACGAAGATTTTGATGATCCAAGTGCGATAGCTGGGTTGACATTCCTGACAGAGGAGGAGAAGGCCGGGATTCTGGCGAAAAATGCCGAGGAGGTCTTTGGGGTATGATTGAGGTTTGCAAAGTGGGAGAGATAGATCATGGTGAGAGCAAAGTTGTTAAGGTAAAAGGAGTTGAAGTGGGGATATTCAATATAGAGGGGGAATTTTATGCATTACTTAACTCTTGTCAGCATCAAAGTGGTCCCGTGTGTACGGGGGATATAAGAAGACGGGTGGGAGGAGATATCCCCCCACTAGGGAAGCTTCCAGATGAATATTTTACAGACGATTATGTGGTAATATGTCCTTGGCATGGATGGACGTATGATATTCGAACTGGGAAACATGCAGGGGATCCAGGCATAGGTATTCCAACATACAAAGTTTTGGTAGAAGATCAAACAGTATATCTAGATGTGTGAGCACAAAGCAAAGAAATAGGTATACAAGTCATCAAAGAATTATGTATGGGCAAAGTTAGTTATGGGTTATTGTTACCACATTTTGGAGAACATGTGTCTGCTTCTTCTTTGATAGAAGGAGCAAAAAGGGCAGAAGAATTGGAATTTGATTCAGTGTGGGTCAGAGACCACTTCTTGCGGTTTCATGGGCATGGTTTTGAAGGATCGAGTGCCACTTTGGTAGAACCATTTGTGGTATTGGCAGGATTGGCGGCAGCAACAAAAAAATTAAAATTAGGAACTGCTGTTGCAGTTCCATGGAGGCATCCACTATATATGGCACATTTATTCGCTAGCTTGGATTGGCTAGCTGAAGGACGGATTATTGCGGGGATGGGAGCGGGTGCTACATTGTTTAAAGATGAATTCGAACTAGTAGGATTGGGTTTAGATGACAGAGTAGATGCTGTAAAAGAAGCGGTTGAAATTATGCGGTTGGCGTGGGAAAATGATGAAATAACTTATGATGGGAAATTATTCCCAGTAAAAGGATTAGGGATTGCGCCGAGACCAAAAGGGAAGATACCCATTTGGTATGGAGGATCCACCCCAGCATCTGCCAGAAGAGCGGTTGAATATTGTGATGGTTGGTTCCCGGGCAGAATCACCATTCCTACATTTAGAGTAAGAATGCGCCAGTTGAGAGAATTATCAGATGAGAGCGGTCAAGAGATGCCAACTGTGGGAGCAGTTCCCCCTACCAGTCCAGATACTACGCTTGCTAAGGCTTTGGAACCTGTGAATATGAGAGGACTACTAGATGCCGCGAATAAACAGAAGTGGTGGCTCAAACCAAAATCAGGAAAATTCGAGAAACTAGAGGATTTGGAAGGAGTGATTATGGCAGGAACACCAGAAGATATTGCGCAAGAAGTAGGGAAATTTATTGATGCCGGGATCGATCATATCGTCTTTGATCTTCGTTTTAGATTGCACGATTATGATTATTGTATGAATTTAATAGGAGAAGAAGTTCTGCCCCTCGTCAAATAAGTATATACAAGTATAAGACTCAGAAAGGTCTTTTTCTCAATATGCAATTTTGTGTAGAACGTGATGTACCGGTACCTATGAGAGATGGGGTTATTCTTAGAGCAGATGTCTATCGTCCTAGTGAAGATGGGAAATACCCGGCCCTTCTATCACGTATTCCGTACAATAAGTCTAGTGCCCAGTCCACAGGAGCTCCAATGGTGAATCCAATCATGGGACCAGAACGGGGTTATGTAATTGTTGTTCAAGATACCAGGGGAAGATTTACATCAGATGGGAAATTCGTTCCGTTTTTTACCGAAGCAGAAGATGGTTATGACACAGTTGAATGGGTTGCTAAACAAGAATGGTGTAACGGAAAGGTGGGGATATATGGAAATTCATATCTTGGTGTTACTGTTAGACAGGCTGTTGTTGCAAATCCACCTCATTTGAAAGCCGCTGTTGCATATCTAACGGGAGCTAACTATCATCAAGGTTGGACATACACGGGCGGTGCGTTTGAGTTGGGATTTAATCACAGGTGGGCAATTAAATTGGCTTTGGGGGCAGTATCAGGACTAGCCGAAAGTGAAAGAGAGATGGCAAAAAAAAATCTAACCTATGCAGCTGCTCATTTGCATGAAAGTATGTCCTATTTGCCACATAGAAATGCCCCAGGACTAGAGAGAGAACTAGTGAGTTACTATCAAGATTGGTTGGACCATCCAACGTATGATGAGTATTGGGAGTCCATAGATGCTACTCAAAAAGCATCTGATGTGTCTGCTCCAACTTTGGACATAACAGGATGGCAAGATCTCTTTTCTAGGGGTCATATAGATATGTATAATGCTTTGAAAGAAAGCGGAAAAGAAATTCCGAAAAACGAACAAAGATTGTTGATCGGACCGTGGGCCCATGAATCGTATATGGGGTATGCGAATGATAGAGTGGGAGATAAAGTATTTGGACCCATAGCATCTAGTGCTGCAGGGTTTGTTGGACCATTTATATTTGCGTGGTTTGATGCGTGGTTGAAAGGGGAAACTGAGAAACTAAAAGAGTTGCCCCTTGTTCGCTATTTTGATATAGGATCTAGAGAATGGACCAATGCGGATACATGGCCTCCAGAAGGCAGAGATATTAGATATTACTTGCATAGTGCAGGGCAAGCCAACACGAGATTTGGTAATGGTACTTTATTGTTGGATACCCCAGATACACAAAGTCCAGATAGTTATCAGTACGATCCACTTGATCCAGTTCCAACCAAAGGGGGTCGGATTCAAATGCCAGAGGTACAAGAAGCGGGAGTAAAAGATCAATCGGTGATTGAAGAAAGAGAGGATGTGTTGGTATACACAACTCCGTACTTAGATAAAGCTGTGAAGATAGCAGGTCCTGTTGAAGCAAGATTATTCATATCTAGTTCTGCAGTGGACACGGATTTCACAGCGAAACTGGTAGATGTAGAACCAAATGGTTACTGTGGAAATGTTACAGAAGGTATCTTGAGAGCTAGATACAGAGATTCAATGAAACAGGTGAATTTAATGGAGCCTGGAGAGGTATATGAAATTTCGGTGGACCTGTGGCACGTTGCCCATACATTTAAACCAGGACACAAGATTAGATTAGAAATTTCTTCGAGTAGTTTCCCTAGATGGGATAGAAATTCAAATACCGAAATCCAACCTTGTGATGCGACAGTAGGAGATATGCAAATCGCCACCAATACGATCTACCATGAATCAGAAAAGGAATCTTCTCTATCTCTTCATGTGGTGGAATAAAGCTAAAGCTACAAACTATAATTTTTTGTGGGTTGAAAGTCCATGTTCTATGAGAGAGGGAAGGATTTTTTGAGGAGATAGAGGTAGCTCTCTAAAACGAACTCCTGTTGCATCATAGACAGCATTGGCTATTGCAGCAGGGAATGGTAATAATGCACCTTCTCCGGCACCTCTTTGTCCATGTGAAGTGGCAGGATCGGGGGATTCAATTTTATGCATTTTGGTTAGTAAAGGTACGTCTACAGTAGTTGGGAGATGGTAATCAACTAGAGTTCCATTGTGAGGATATCCATGGGCATCATAAGTGAAATTCTCGAGTAAAACGTCCCCAGTTGCGTGTCCGATACATCCTTGAATTTGTCCCTCAACTAAGAGTGGATTGATCACACAACCTAGATCCTCTGCGACACATATATCAACTATATCTATATCGCCAGTACCTAGATCTACGTCTAGGATAACGCCGACAGAGGAGTGGGTGTATGTATGAGAAACATTTCCCAATCTGGTATTTGGATCTACGGTTTGTGCTTCTAAACTTTCGAAAGTTGCGTGGCCTATTAGAGACACTCCGATTTCGTTTTGGTCCAGTTTGGTGGAAGGGTCATCGAATCTAGCACGATGAGCAAATTCTGTGAAGTCCATCCCATGGTCTGGGTCAGATGAGTCAAATATTTTATCATCCGAGAGGGCTACATTTATAGGATCTATTTGCAAGAATTTGGATGCAATTTTGGTGATTTTTTCTCGAAGATTTTCTGCGGCTTTCGCGGTGGCGCTTCCAATGAAAACTGTGCCTCTATCGGCGCCCACACCGTGACCATCTGCGATTGTGTCTGTATTTCCGGTTATAACTTTGATTCTCTTTTGAGAAACACCTAAAATTTCTGATGCTATTTGGGCAAGACTAGTTTCGGTACCCTGACCAACACTAATAACGTCCGAATATATGTAAACTGTGCCTTTGTTATTGACCTCAACAGTAGCTTTAGAAAAGTCAGAGTTGGCACCTTTTTTTCCATTTCTTTTGACAGAAACGGCAATCCCCATACCTCGGAGTTTATTTTTTGGGGGAGGGGTTGAAGGAGGAGAGAGAGAATCTCTTACTGCGTTAATACAAGAAGGTAAATCGGTGTTTCTCCATCTAATTCCAGTTGCGGTTGTAAGTGGCATTTGTTCCTTAGTAGCTATATTTTGCAATCTTAAATCGATAGGATCTCTATTGAGTTTTCTAGAAAGTGCATCAACGAGTTGTTCTCTGACGAAGGTATATTGTGAGTCGCCGAACCCCCTAACAGCTCCAGAAGGTACTACATTTGTATAAACAACTTTTCCAGATATATTTTGGTGTTCGATTAAGTAGGGACAAGCTGCGAGAAGTCCAGGTGTTTCAGAAGTGTGAATGCCGTATGAAGCATATGCCCCAGTGTTTTGAATCATGTCGACCGTGAGTGATATAAAATTCCCATTTTTATCTGCGGTTAAACACGCCTTAAAATGTTCTTCGGGCCGACCCCGTCCCGTTTGCAATTCTTCCAATCGATCGAGAATTATTTTTACGGGTTTACGAGTTGCAATGGTGAGTGCAGCGGCACAAATTTCATGAGAGAGTAATTCTGCTTTAGTGCCAAAAGAACCACCAATATCGGGGACATTCCAGGTGATAGTCCCGGGTTCAAATCCAAATATATTTTCTAGATGTGTTACCATTGAGTGGGGTTTTTGATTAGGGGAATGGATAGTCAGCCCTCTTCCGGGTGTATAGCTAGCTATAACACCGTGGGGCTCGAGCGCAGAGGGGCTAGTTCGGTTGGTCTTGAAGGAACCAGATACAGAAATATGAGGAGATTTTAAAGTGGTTTGAATATCCCCAGTTTTGATTGAAAAAGAGTGTAATAAGTTTCCTTTGACAGAAGAACTAGGATCCAGATCCAGACGGGGATGTAATATAGGGGATGTAGATGACAGAGCGTCTTCTACACTAGTAACTGCGGGGAGGGAGTTGTAGATTATATTAACAGCTTCAGATGCTTCAAGCGCTGTGTGGGCGTCTTGGGCTAGAACTATTGCAACTTCGTCGCCAACATAACGAGCCCTATCAATAACAAGAGGCTCCTCGTCAAGAATATCATGTCCAAAATGATTAGAATTCAGATAAGGAGATAGATCATCCCAGGTCCAGACCAATTCGACTCCAGGAATAGAGAGAGCGGAAGAAATATCTACTGAAACGATTTCGGCGTGAGGATGTGGGCAACGAACAAAACGTGCATGGAGCATTCCAGGGAATGTCATATCATCGATGAAACTGCCAGAACCAGTGACAAAAACTTCCCCCAATTTTGAAGGAATCCGAGAACCTATCGAATTTGTCATAGGGGTTCTAATCAATAGAAAGGGATAGACACATCGGAGAAAGCATTATACGTATCTGTCGAAGATCGCTTTTGCCAACCTCTTGCCTATATTCCCCCCTAACCAAACATTGAAGATTCCGATGTAAAGGAGCCAAACGAGTAAAACATTTACAAACATGACTCCTGGGCCGGGGTAACCCCAACCACCATATCCAGCGATTCCATCGACGCGGAAGACGAAAAGGGGCGATAATACAAGAATATCTATTGTTAACATAACTATAACGAATGCGATTTGTTGTGTGAGGCGGAGCATTGATTTTACCTAACCTCTATATGACGTGCTAGTGGATAAAACTACAGGAAATGAAAAGGGGGTTATTTAGATAGATTGAGAAGTGCTACACGTTCAAGAACTAATGACTCTATATCGGTGGAAGAAACTTCAAGTTCTGCGCGGGTTATGTCGAAAAAAGTGCAAAGCAATTCTATGTTTTGAGTGGGTTCTATCACATCAGAGGGCAGAATTAACTCCCGTAGTAAATTAGAAGAAATGGTCTCTTTTTCTCCGTGGATAACTATTACGATACCGGTTGTTTTGGGATTGATGCACATCTCCATTGCACGGTTTATTTGGCGCCTCCCTGAAGCATATAAAAGAAGTTCTACTGCGGGATCTTTAGCGATTGAATTTTCACGTTCGAACGCCCTTTTAGAATATTCGGTTGCCAAGGTTAGATGAGATTTTCCAACTATGTATCGAGCATCGAAAGATTGGATAACACATTCATACTTAGTAGCTATTGCAGTTAGATTATCAAGAAATGAAGAAGTATCTTTGGAGATTAGATATCCTTCAAGGATAATCATTTGAAGTCTCCTAGATTTGCTTGTTCTTCATCTTCCTGATCGGACGATGTTTGGTTTTTTATAGAAGAAAATGGCCGAGAGGGGATAGCATCTAAAGAGGAGTCTGTACGTCCTGCGTTTTGGAGAATTTGTTCGGTGGTGAGCCTTCTTCCAGAAAGGGCATTGAGGATAAGTTGTTTGTCTGCTGTGCGTAAATCAGATCGTGTGTGGATTCCGTGGTTGAATAATTGCCTCGCCCGAATCCTGCCGATTCCTTCAACTGCAACTAGTTCAAGTAACTCTTCTTTTACCCCATATTTAACCCGTCTTTGTAGATTCCGAATGATAGAAATTGATTGTAGATCTAAAGAGATGGCAAGTCTCTCTGCTGCTCGGAGTAGCCAATCTGCAGTATCTATTTTAGCACGTATGTCTCCAGGACCTATTCGATAATGTTTGGTAATTGTCTCTTCATCGGTTTCCTCGGTCCAATCTTCTATCATTTTTGCTGTTTTAAGAGCAGATAGCCAGTCTTCCCAATGGGGGTCGAATTCAGAGGGAGAAGATCCTAATAATTCTGATTGATATTCGTAAGCTAATTGGTAATAAAAATCTCGATCTCCAGACTTGAGATATAAAGGGTAAGTATCAGGGGTTCGGCTGATTAGATGGTATATACTTAAAGGGCTAGGATTTTCAGAAGCTTTTAGTCCATAAATTATTTCTGCTGCAGACATTGGGTCGAGGTAGATGCGAGATACTTCTTCTCCTATTTTGGTAGCTACAATATCACTATCCGATATGGTGAGGAAACCATTGACTTCCAAATATTTGAGTACAGAATGTGTAACAAGTTGTAATCTCCTTGTGTCAGTTGTTTGGGTGGCATAGAGAGTTCCATCTAAAAAATCTAGGAGTCCTTCTTTAGTAGTAGCAAATCCAGTAGCTATGGCGGATAAAATATGAGTTCTTAAAGCAGGTTCTACAGCTAATTTTGATTCGACTGATTCGGGTTCTGCTTCAATATATCGGTCGAAAAGCTCATTGAATTCATCGGGTCCAGAAGCCAACAATATTGCTTCTCCATAGGGATCTAAGTTAGGACGGCCAGCACGGCCAAACATTTGGTGCATTTCTATGACAGAAAGGGGTTCCATACCACCACGGAAGGAATTGTATCTACGCCAATCTCGAACTATAACACGTCTACTGGGCGTATTGACTCCAGCTGCCAGAGTTGGAGTGGCGCATACAACTTTTATTGTGCGTTCTCGAAACGATTTTTCAACCAATCTACGATGGTTACTCACCAGTCCGGCGTGGTGGAATGCAGATCCCTTTTCAATAGAACTAGCTAATGTATTAGCCAGTTCAGTTTCACCTTCTTCTCGGACTTGGTTTGCTAGTTCTATTAGGTTTGGTTTGGTTTTATTAGTAAAGTTGTCAGTGACGTTAGAGATTTTTTTGGCTGCGGATTCTGCGTTCCTGCGAGAACTTACAAAAACTAGAGCAGATCCATCTTCTTGTAGAACATCGTGAATTATATCCTCAATAGGGTTGGATTTTTTAGGAATGTCACGAGTAGTTCCGTCGCCGAAATGGATAGAACTATCATGATAAACACCGGTTCGAAGAGAAATCGGACGCCAAGAGGATTCAATCAGGGTTGCGTCGAGCCAGGTTGCGATTTGATCCGCATTTCCAATAGTTGCGGACAGGCCCACTATTTGTATGTCGGGGTTGATGTGGATGAGTTTTGACAAAGTCATTTCTAGAGTGGGGCCTCTAGAAGCGTCGTCTAGAAGGTGAATTTCATCTGCTACGACGCAAGTTAGATCAGAAATCCAAGGGGTAAAATTTCGAATTAAAGAATCTACTTTCTCAGAAGTTGCGACTATGATATCCTTGGTTGCGAGCCAATCATCGGTACTTTCATAATCTCCAGTTGAACTCCCTACAGAGATATCAATGGCATCGAACCTATCGAATTCTTGTTTTTTTTCATTGGCTAGAGCTCGCAATGGGACTATGTAGAGGGCTTTACCCCCACGGGCTATTGTAGAAAGCATTGCTAATTCTGCTATGAAGGTTTTTCCACTGGCTGTTGGGACACTAGCTACGATACTGTTCCCCTGGGTGATGCCCGCTTCGACAGCGAGGATTTGGGGAGGATAGAGTGTGTGTACACCACTAGATTTGAGCAGTGCTATTGCATGATCAGGCAGATCGGATATGTCATCTACATTCACGTATGTTGTTAATAAGAAGTTAGCGAGAGTAATGAGTATGGTGGATAAAATCTTCAGATATTGGTTGTGAAATCTCGGCATACATAAGACAAGCTAAGACTAAAGAGTAGATATGAAAATAGAATTTGATCGGTATACTTGCACGGGAATGTTTCAATGTGTTCACGAGTGGGAAGTATTTCAGAAAAATCTTAAACATGGGAAAGCGGACTTGAGAAATTCAATAGAAGAAAGGGAAAATATATTCACAATAGAAGTTCCAAAAGGAGAAGAGTTTGAGGCGGAAATGGCCGCCCGGGTCTGTCCGGTCGATGCTATAAAATTATATGATGATGAAGGAAATCGGATTGTGTGAAGTGTTTGGGTAAACTATTTTAGAAGGGCGTACTCAGAATCTAATTTTTCTGCTGATTTTTTGAGGGCATCTTCCTCAGAATTGGAGAGGTTCCACTCAAGGATTTCTTTCATTCCAGCAGAATCAAGATGGGCGGGAACACCAAGACTAACATCAGATAAACCATATTCACCGTCGAGGACTACAGAACAGGGTAAAACTTGATTTTTGTTTTCTATGATGGCGGCCACCATGTGATATAATCCGGCAGATGGTCCCCATTGAGTAGCTTTTTTCTGTTCAATTACACGCATGGCAGATTCTTTTAGACTAGAAAGAATAGATTCCTGTTCTTCGATTGAAAATGAGATCGTAGTGTCTTCAGGGAGCTTAATTTGGGAAAAAATAGGCACTTGGGAATCGCCATGTTCACCTAAAATTGTTGCGTCAATATCAGTTACAGGGAGAGAAAGAGTTTTAGAAAGTGTGTAACGAAATCGTGCAGAATCAAGAATACCACCAAACCCAAGCACACTTTTGCGGGGGCGATTGCCCGATTCAAATACGTATCGGTTTAGTAGATCCACGGGATTGGTTGTGATAATTGATATGAAATCGTCGTTGTATTCTAAAAGAGAATCAAGAATAGAATCTAAAATGGCCGTGTTATCAGTGGCTAGATCAATTCTATTTTGTCCAGGTTGTCTTGGTTTTCCTGCAGTGATAACGATGATATCGGAGTTTTCCGTGTCGGCATATTCTCCGCAAGAGACATCAGTGTCAGAATGATATGCTAAGGCATGATTTGTATCTTCTACTTGTCCGACTGTGAAAGAATGTTTTGAAGGAATATCGATGTATACTATCTCATCGACTATAGATTGGATTGCTAAGTGATATCCAAATGAGGAACCCACCGTTCCTGCTGCACCAATGATAGAAATTTTTGACATTACCAGAAACAACTCGGGCGGGTATTTAAAATGCTTCGAAAAGGAACGGAGAAATAATTGGTTCTTCGGAGGATTTTTCCCCCGATGGATTTTTAGAGATATCAATGGCAGAAATTGATAAAGATGCAGAAAGAGAAAAACTTCGTTTACAGTTTGAAAAAGAAGCTAAAAGTAGAGAATCCGCCCAGGTGATGAGTTCCCTATTATTACAGGGAGCGACTATGACTAGAAAACACTGTAAAACGTGTGGAAATCCTATTTTCCGTCAAGAGGGGGAAGAGTTTTGCCCAATTTGCAAAAAAGGAAAACAAGGCACAACCGAGAAAGAAGTAGACAGTCAAAAGGACCAAAGTGAACGGAAAAGGACGGGGGGACAGCTAACAGGGGCACGAACTGTAATAATGAATAAAATAGAAGATCTCACTGAAAAGGTGGAACAGGAAGAAGATATACAGAAAATGAAAGAATATCTAAGTGCGATGAAAGAAGCTACTGAAGTTCTTCGGATGATGGATGAAGTTGGAAAATAGCAGTATTTGTTTCGTGAGTTTGTCTAGCCTAGTCAGAATAGCGAGGCGTAGAGACAAATAGCTATTAGAACGCTTAATATAGCAATTGGCATCCGTGGGATTTGATCACTGAAACCGCGAGTTTTTCCGGAAATGACGGTGGCTCCCAAAACGATTAATCCAATTGCTGTGGCGAGGAGGATGGCTTTCATCGCGTCGACGCTGGTTACCGTCACACTACAGTAGAGATGGATGATACCAACGGCCATGATACAGCCTCCAAGAGGAAGTCTCAGGGCGGCAAGTTGATTAACGGCTTTTTTGTCAACTTTGCCAAATATACTCTCGTTGAACCTGACTGGATCGAGATTCATTACTATTCCAAGAACGACGCAGACTATGCCTACTATTTGCATGGCTATTACAGTTACCATGAAATGTAGTGGGTTTGATTGGACATAGACATGGCGGCGGCTCTCAATAAAGCTCTTTTAAATAGCGAATGCGTCACGAGGGGTAGGGTGAGGAAGTGATTTTCTTAATACGCTCTGCCGTTATTTTTCCAACCCCTTTTACTTGTTGGAGTTGGTCTTCGCTAGCTGACATGATAGCTTCGACAGTACCAAAGTGTTCTAACAAGAGTTGAGCGGTTATGGGGCCTATTTCTGCAATTGAAGAAACTACATATTCTTGTTGTTCGGGGAGAGTTTTTTGTGATTTTGATCCATGAACTTGTATAGATCTCCCTGTAGAAATTTGTTCTCTGCGTGCGATTATCTCAAGCATCTGTGCTGTGTCGTTTTCATCAGAGGTTCTCAATACACTAGCACCAAAATTTATTGCGAGTGATGCCATGGCCCCTCTGATCGCGTTGGGGTGTATATTTCGCCTAGAGTATAGAGATCCCTCTCCTTCTATAATAACAAGTGGACGGGAATAATTTTGAGATAAGTTTTTCACTTGATCAAATAAAGATCGGTCGCTTCCAACAAGTGTATCTAAGAAATCATCTATCGTTTTTCGCTCGACTGCGACGCGGTCAGATAGAATATAATCCCCCACAGCGAGTGTTTCTAGTTTGATCTGTATATTTTCTTTGGAAGATAATTGCTTGGTTATTGAAGAATTTAGCTCCCTTTGGTCGATGATGATTTCAATTTTGGGCGGGGAGTCAACAGTGGTAAAATCCGTGAGTGTGGGTTGCGCAGGGAGGGGAGGATTTGTAGGGGGCAATTTAATGTTTAATTTTGCAATAGAAGATCTTAAAGATCTCAGTTCGTTGTGCATTTGTTGCTCTCTTTTTCGAGAGATCCAGAAGTAGGTTTCATCACGAGTGTCATTCGCGATGATAACAACTACCTTTCCTTGAGTCCCCCGCCCAGTTCTTCCTCTACGTTGTATGTTCCGAATAGCTGTTGGGACAGGTTCAAAGAAAATAACTAGATCTACGTCGGGAATATCTAGACCTTCTTCGGCGACAGAAGTTGAAACTAAAACGTTGAAATCCCCATTTTTAAATTTGGAGATTGTTTCATGTTGCTGTTTTTGAGTCATTCCAGAGGACCCATACCTAGTGGTTTGTCCAACAAATCGTTCTGTTGTAAAATTGGGAGATAAAAATTCAGTGAGAGAATCTGCAGTATCTCGTGATTCGGTGAAAACAATGACTCGTACACCGCCAGCGATCCCAAGTTCCTCCGCAATTAGAACACGAACGGTTTCAAATTTCGGGGGGAGTCCTTGATGTTTTTTTGCAAGATGTTTTGCTTGCTGAGTTAATGGATCGGATATAAATCTCTGAGCTGCTTTTGAAGCTCCAGAGGTTCGGGATGCATTCTTTTGACGTTCAAGGTATTGATTTAATGCATCTACACTTTGGGTTTCTACGTAATTGATGCCAACTTTTATCTTTCTTAGTTCTGCGTGTAGGGAAAGGGCTTCATAACCATCCCCATTTCCTGCATCGATTTTAGATTGAATCTGAGATCTAAGTTGTTGAAGATCGCGCTCGGATAGACTGCTAGAGGAAGGGATAGAAATTCCGATAGATTTCAGTCGGGAGAGGCGTTTTTTCATTAGGTTTCGGAGTAAATTTCTAATTTCTATTGCCTCAGGGGATAGATTTACCCGGACCCATTCGATGTTAGTTTTTCCAGCAAAAGGAGCAACTTCTGCATCCTCTTCTGTGAGTATTTCAGTTTGGGAAAGAGAGAGATTGTTGCAAACTGCAAGAATAGATTCAATATCATTTCCAGGAGATGCAGATAAGCCAGTTGAAAGAGGGTTTGATGCATCAGTAACGTATCGTTCGGAGATGTAAGTGTATGCATAGTTTCCAGTTGCCCTATGGCATTCGTCAAAAGTGCAATGAACTACATCTTTGAGTGAAATTCTCCCGCCAATTAGATCATTTTGGATAACCTGAGGTGTTGATATGATGATGGTGGCGCTATCCCACAGTTCACTACGTTGTTTTGGAGGAATTTCTCCGGTGAAAGATACAATATCGGATGCAGATAGGTTTAACCAGTTTCGGTAATCGGTTGCGTGTTGATGTACGAGTGGTTTGGTGGGAGCAAGAAGCAGAGATTTGCCTCCAAACTGATTCAGTCGGTGGACAGTTACTAATAGACTAATTGCAGTTTTTCCGAGGCCTGTTGGTAAGCAAACTAGAGTGTTTTCAGAAAGTGATTTTTCGGCTAGTTTTAATTGATATGATCGCGACTCAAGGGTTCCAGGACGTATGAGTGGGTGCTGAACATTAACTGAATTTTCTTCTGGCATCCCGATTCAATCTGTAAATTCGAAACCTATGGTGTTAAGGTATTCGTCTAGGACTATACAAGATCAGAAAAGGTGGATGATCCATTCCGAAGGCTTTCCAATATAGTAGGAATAGAGTTGGCTTCTATCCTTATTTGGGTTGCTGAATTTCGTTCTCGGAGGGTCACTGTGTGGTCCTCAAAGTATTGATGATCAATAGTAACGCAAAAAGGAGTTCCGACTTCATCTTGGCGGCGATAACGTTTCCCAATACTACCAGATTCGTCATGAGTAACAGAAAAACCACTTGTGCGGAGATTTGAAGCCATATCTTGTGCAATCACGTCTAGGTTATCCCGAGTTAGTAGAGGGAATATACCTACAAATGTGGGAGCAATAGAAGGAGGAAGAGAAAGTAGAAATCGTGTTTCACCGTCGATGGTATCTTCATGGAAGGCATGGGCGAGTATGGAGTAAATAATTCTATCGATGCCAAAGGAAGGTTCAATCACATGAGGTAGTATGTGTTCGCCATTTATGATGGTTTCCCCAGTGGTAGGATGAAGATGTTTTGAGAGAACTGAGTGTATAGTTCCGTTTATATCTACATTTATTTCGGGGGGATCAAAAATGTTGGAATTGGACATTGCCATTTCATCTATTCTAGATAGGATTTCGGGGGCTAATTTTCCGAAAGTTGGTCCGAAATATTCCATATCAGGGTTTAGGTTAGTTTGTATTTTTTTCTGGGGTTCGTCGAGGGGAATAAACATTGTAAAGTCATCCGAAGAATGGGTGTTGTGTTTAGAAAGATCATAATTTCCACGATGGGCGAAGCCAGTTATTTCGATCCAATCCCCACCGATTTCTACTTCGGCGTCCCAACAATCTGAGGCATAGTGTGCTAATTCATTAGGCATGTGCTGACGGTATCTGAAACGGTTGAGGTCGATGCCAATGGAATTATACCAGTCAATAGATAGTTCTAAATAATATGCTATCCATCGATTCGAAATTATATTTTGATCTAATGCTTCCCTAGCTGTTACGGATTCTAGAGTCCCATTTGATTCTTGTTGAGAAATAGAATAGAGAGGGAGTTTAGTGGTTGTTGGGGCAATTGTTGGGCCAAGATCTGTAGGGTGAATGAATAGTTCTAATTCTGCTTGTGTGAATTCTCTTAATCGTGTGAGACCCTTCCTAGGACTAATTTCATTCCGGTAAGAAGTTCCTATTTGGGCGACACCAAACGGTAATTTTCCACGTGCATAAGAAGATAATCTTGGAAATTCAACAAAGATTCCTTGTGCGGTCTCGGGGCGGAGATATCCGGGGGTTTGAGAACCTGGACCAACTTTCGTGGCGAACATTAGATTGAATTCCCGTAAAGTTGAATCGTCTAATGTATTTTTGCAGGAGGGACAAGTAAGAGAATACATAGAAAGGAATTTTTTGAATTCTTGGATAGAAACGTCTGAGGATTGAGAAAGTGTGTGTTGACTTTTGAGCAAATGATCGGCTCGATGGGAAGTTTCGCATGTTGAACAGGTTATTAGAAGATCATCGAATTCATCTAGATGGCCTGACGCTTTGAATACAGGAGAGGGAGAAATGGTGGGAGTTGAAATTTCGAAATGGCCTTCGCCGATTACAAATTTTGCCCTCCATGAATTTTCTATGTTGTTTTTTAATGCAGCCCCTGCAGGGCCATACACATAGAATCCTGCTAGTCCGCCGTAAGAATCGTTTGCGGGGAAAAAGAAACCCCTGCGTTTGGCTAGTTCATTTAGATCATCTACGTTAGTCATGGATTTTAATTACTATCTTTTAGCTTGTGAAAGGTGGGTGATGAAAAGGATTTCGACGGGTTTATGTTAAATGACAGCAATTCGCACGATATGGCAAGTGACTTGACAGAAGTACCAAGAAGTGGAGATGGTCACGAGGTTATGGCTTCTATTGATACAGATGGAGAAACTCCAAATTTCATAATAGCAGATATTACAGAAGACGGAGCTTGGATATGTGCTTCTATGTTTGATTCCATCATACTACAGGAATGGGTTTGAGGAAATGACTGATTAAGTAAAAGAACGTTTGTCTGAAATAGTTACGGTTGTTAGCAAGAGATAATGGGGTTGGATGGGAATGAATTTCGTGTAGAAGCTGGTTTTGATCCAGCAGGAGATCAGCCGGATGCTATTGAGAAGATTGTATCGGGTTTCAAAGCAGGGGTAAAACGTCAGACACTACTAGGAGTCACAGGATCGGGGAAAACAAATACAGTTTCATGGGTAATTGAAAGATTGGGAATTCCAACACTAGTTATTACCCATAACAAAACACTTGCTGCACAACTATATGAAGAATTTAGAAAATTGTTTCCAAATAATGCGGTGGAATATTTTGTTTCCCATTATGACTATTATCAGCCAGAAGCATACATAGAACAAACGGGGACATACATTGCAAAAGACGCGTCGATAAATGAGCAAATAGAACGCCTCCGTCATTCTGCGACGCATTCTCTTTTGACCAGGAAAGACGTTATTGTAGTAGCTTCCGTTTCTGCCATATATGGTCTGGGGGATCCTGCAGATTATGAAGATATGGCGATTAGATTATCAAAAGGTCAGATGATTGATAGAGATGAAGTGGTTCGAGATCTAGTCAATTTAAATTATCGCCGGAATGATATTGATTTCTCACATGGTAAATTTAGAGTCCGAGGAGATACGGTCGAGATATATCCTATTTATGGAAGGTATTCAATAAGAATTGAATTTTGGGGTGACCAGATCGATAGAATAACTAGGTTTGATCCATTGGAGGGAAAATTAAAAGGAGAAGATCCTGTGGTTTTGATTCACCCTGCTGTGCACTATTCTATTCCAATGGGAAGATTGGACAATGCTATTTTAGAAATTGAATTCCTTATGGAGGAACAGATAAAATATTTTGAACGGAGGGGAGATTTGGTTGCTGCACAGAGAATAGAAGATAGAACTAAATTCGATGTTGAAATGCTGAGAGAAACAGGGCACGTTCCGGGGATAGAAAATTATTCGATCCATCTTTCTAATCGGGTTTCAGGAGATTCGCCATGTACTTTAATTGATTATTTTCCGGAAGAATTCTTGATTGTTGTGGATGAATCGCATCAAATGTTACCTCAAATTCGAGGGCAATTTGCAGCGGATAAATCGCGGAAGGGGGCGCTAGTAGAAAATGGATTTCGGTTGCCAACGGCTTATGATAACCGCCCTCTTATGTTTGAAGAATTTGAGAGAATAGATGCTCGAACTCTCTATTTGTCTGCCACTCCGGGAGATTATGAATTAGAAGTTTCAGATCAGGTTGTAGAGCAAATAGTAAGGCCGACTTACCTGATTGATCCAAAAGTAATAGTCATGCCTGCTAAAAATCAAATAGATGATTTAATGGAGAGAATTCGTTTGAAAATCGAATTTGGTGAAAGGGTTTTGGTGACGACTTTGACGAAACGAATGGCCGAAGATTTGACAGAATATTTGGTAGGAGCTGGTTTTGATGCAGAGTATATGCACAGTGAGACAAAGACATTAGAGAGGTATGAATTGATTCGGGGTTTACGGTTGGGGGAATTTGATATATTAGTTGGGATTAATCTTTTAAGGGAGGGGCTCGACCTTCCAGAGGTTTCATTGGTGGCGGTGCTTGATGCAGATCAAGAAGGGTTTCTACGGTCTACACGGGCTCTGATTCAAATAATCGGGCGTGCGGCCCGGAATATAAACGGAGAAGTTGTTTTGTATGCAGATAGAATTACTCGGTCGATGGAAGCAGCAATGGTTGAAACTGAACGGAGACGGGTTAGACAAGAAATGTTTAACAAAGAACATGGGCATGTTCCTAGATCAATTGAAAAGCCAGTTGGAGATTCTGGATTGCCAGGGGGGCGAACAAACACAGGTGGTATTGGAAGGGTGGAACCAGAGAATCGTGACGATGCTTTGGAGATATGTGAAATTCTAAGTGAAAAAATGAGAGAAGCTGCTGAAAATCTTGAGTTTGAACTTGCGGCGGATATTAGAGATAGAATTGGAGAATTGCAGAAAAAATTTAAAAATGAAGATAATTGGATCGTCCCTGAAGAATAAAGGTGGTTAAAGTTGGTTTTTGAGTTTAGTTGCTGTTTGTTTTCCAATACCTTGTATACCACAGAGTTCGGTGATAGAGGCGCGGCGTATTCCATCAATGGATCCAAAATTTTGGAAAAGTCTTTTTCTGAGTTCTGGTCCGATTCCAGATACAGAATCTAATGTTGTTGTTACGTCGTCGCGTAAGTGGCGGTGGTATGTGAGAGCAAATCTATGTGCTTCATCGCGAATGCGTTGGATTAGGTGCAGATGGGAGGCATTTGGCGGCCAAGTTTGGTTCCCAGTGGGGGTTACGATAATATCATTTGGTTTTTTGAGTGCAATAACAGGTACATTCCATTTGGAATCAGAAATGGCGTTTAAAGCTGCGTTTAGTTGACCTGAACCACCATCCACTATGATTAAATGGGGATCGGGGCGTGAATCGGTTCCAGAGATGGAACGGTTAGCCCTCCAAGTTAGGAGATCGTACATATTAGAATAATCATCGTTGGTCTCTTTGAGTTTCAATCGTCTGTAAGAAGATTTTTCGGGATAACCATCTACGAAGACCACATTGCTTCCAACTACATCTTCTCCAGAAGAATGACTTATATCGAAAGCCTCTATTCGGGTTGTTTTTGGGATGGAAAGAGAATTTTGAAGTGCGAGAGTGGCATCAGTAGAGACAAAATTTTGACGAGCATTTTTGAGTGCCATTTCAACTAATACAGCTTCTCTTCCGGTAGTCGGAGTTGATATTTCTACATGTTCTGATTCTAGCCAAACATAAATTTTAGAATCGTGGGGCCGATCAGATAAGACCAAATTATTGGGCAAAATTCGATCGGCATAATATTGAGATATGAAAGCAGATAGAACTGTTTCGGGGGTAGAATGGTCGGGGGTGTCGAGTAGATGTTGTTCACGGTCGAGTAGAATTCCTTTTTCAATGTGAAAACGAGAAACGATAGAATGGGAACCTTCTATAGAAACAGCAAGAACATCCGTAGTTTTTGATTCTCCGTGTTTTTGAACGGCGTCCCCACCTCCGTGAAGTCCTCGGACTGCATCTATGCGGTCGCGTAGGGTGGCTGCTTGTTCATATTGTTGATTATCCGCAGCGGAACCCATTTTTTCTAATAGAGATTCAAGTAAATTTCCGGTTGCTCCACGAAAGAATGCTTCCGCGGATGAAACATCCTCTATGTACTGATTTTGGGTTATATAGTCAACACAGGGGGCGGTGCACAAACCAAGATCGTAGTCCAAACATGGGCGAGATCGACCTGAAAATTTGTGGTCAGAACAACCTCTAATTCCGAAAGTTTCTCGTATTGCTTTGACGGTTTCATCCACTTTTTTTCTGTCGGTGAAGGGACCGTATACTTTTGCCTTTGTGTCGGGATTCCGAGTTACTTCTATACGGGGGAAAGAATGGTTTGATATCTGGATGAGTGGATAAGATTTGTCATCTCGTAAACGGACATTGTATTTGGGTGCATGACGTTTGATGAGATTTGCTTCTAGTAGTAATGCTTGGGTTTCAGTGTTGGTTATAGAGATGTCTATCCTATCTGCTTTTTGCACCATTTGTTGAATTCGGGGAGACCTAGGATCTGTATAAGAACGGATGCGAGAACGGAGATTGACTGCTTTTCCAATATAGATTGGAAAATCTTGAGAGTAAAATAGATATACACCTGGTTTTGCGGGGAAATCGGATGTCCAAGAGAGGATTTCGTTCCTATCCATTGGCAGATATATGTTTCCGAGGTTTTTGAAACTATCTTGATGGGGGTTAAGAGAGGTTAGATTGTTAGGTTGCATATACCACTCCTTTTTTCACCGCGGGCACCAATCAAGAATCATTGATGGCAAACCTAACAATTGAAGATATTGGGCAAAGCAAACCTAGTTCCATTAAAGGAGATGTTTGGTTAACTTGTTTTGAATGTGGAAAAACATATCCACCATTCGATTTTGTGATATATAGATGCCAAAAGTGCAGAGGATTATTGGAAGTAAGATATGAAAACCTTCCAACATTTGAAGATTTTTCAGGGAGTGGTGTTTGGCGGTATAAGGCTTCATTACCGTTTGAGATGGGAGTTAGCATAAAAGAAGGAAATACTCCACTATATACAGTGCCAAGAATAGAATCTGATGTCGGCGTAGAAGCTTTGAGGATTAAACATGAGGGAATGAATCCAACAGGGAGTTTCAAAGATAGGGGAATGACGGTGGGAGTCAGGGTAGCTCAAGAATTGGGTGCGAAAAGGCTGGCTTGTGCTTCAACAGGGAATA
The DNA here is from genome assembly GCA_009889685.1 of Candidatus Hikarchaeia archaeon HikBin4. Classification (GTDB taxonomy): domain Archaea; phylum Halobacteriota; class Halobacteria; order Halobacteriales; family Hikarchaeaceae; genus Hikarchaeum. The sequence continues at coordinate 8,893 of WTZT01000001.1, read as the reverse complement.
CTAGTGCGTCTTTGGCAGCTTATGGATCGAGGGCGGGTTTAGAAGTAATTGTCTTGCTTCCCGCAGGTCAGGTTGCATTGGGGAAGATTGCTCAAGCGAGTTTGCACGGTGCAAAAGTATTACAGTTAGATGCAAATTTCGATGAATGTCTTGACATTGTTACTAAGCTAGCAGAGGAAGGTGAGGTTTATGTATTGAACTCTGTAAACCCATTTCGATTGGAAGGTCAGAAAACTATTGGATTTGAAATACTTGAACAGTCGCTAGAAGAAGTAGGTAGATATCCAGACAGAATTGTATTGCCAGTAGGTAATGCTGGGAATGCAGCAGCATTGTACAAAGGTTTTAGAGAATTAGTGGCTAGTGGGGCTCTTAAAGTAGAAGAGGTACCAAAAATCACAGCAATACAGGCGGAAGGGGCCGCACCTATTGTTGAAGCAATACAAAATGGATATGATAAGGTGCAGAGGTGGCCAAGTGTAGAAACAAGAGCGACTGCGATTAGGATTGGAAATCCAGTGAATGCTCCGAAAGCACTTCCAGCCATAAGGAATACCAGAGGGACTGCTATAACTGTTTCAGATAAAGAAATATTAGCAGCTCAATGTGAATTGGCAGAAGAAGGAATTGGAGTGGAACCTGCTTCTGCTGCTTCGGTTGCAGGGTTGAGGAAACTGCGTTCTAGCGGAGTGATAAAGAAAGAAGAATACGTTGTTTGTTTAGCTACAGGAACATTGCTAAAAGATCCAGATGCTGCAAGTCTTTCGAGAGAGGCTCCGAAAGAAGTTCCCGCAAATGTGGAAGAAGTTATGCGGGTTATTTTAAACTAAAAACATTTGTTCATTTAGTTAGAGAAATGTAGTAAATATCAGTAATACGATCATCAGATTTCAGTTGTTTATGGATATCTTCGGAGATTGGATCGTCTATGTTATAGACGGTGAGTGCACTGCCGCCAATATTTTCTCTAGAGTTAAACATTGCCGCAATATTTATTTTATGCTCACCCAGAACAGTGCCTATAAATCCGATAACACCGGGGGAGTCTATACTTCGAGATATGAGCACATGACCAGAAGGAATTGCATCGATTCGAAAACCATCTATGCTGACAATTCGGGGGTCATCATTGGCGAAAACTGTGCATTCTACACATATGGATTTGTCATTGCTTCGAAGAGTGACAGAGACTAAGCTTTGGAAACCATCTATATGAGGGTTTTTATTCTCTTGAATACTAACCCCACGCTCCTGTGCTACGCGGAGGGCATTTACGGAGTTAATTCTCCACTCGAGTGAAGTAAAAACACCTTTTAGTGCACTTGCCGTGACAATGCTGACATCTAGAGATGCAATCTCTCCAGAATATGTTAACTCAATAGAAGTAACGGGTTTTGCGAGTAATTGAATGGCAAGATTGCCTGCAGTTTCTATAAGACCAATGTAGGGGTATATTTTTGAGAAAGTTGCCTCGTCAATGGAAGGAGAGTTAAGGGAATTTTCAACGGGATTTCCACTTAATGCTGCGATTACTTGTTTGGTTACATCAAGAGAAACGTTTTCTTGTGCAGCTTCTGTGCTGGCCCCGAGATGGGGGGTAACAATAACATTTTGTAGGCCAAGAAGTGGATTATCAGGAGAAACAGGTTCTTCGGAAAAAACATCTATCGCGGCGCCTGCAAGAACGCCATTCGAAATCGCTTCTGCTAATGCTAGTTCATTGACTATCCCGCCTCGTGCACAGTTGATTAGATAACCGCCTTTTAATTTTTTGAGTTCTTCTTTCCCAATGAGATCTTTTGTTTCGGGAGTGAGGGGAGTGTGGATTGTCAAGACGTCTGCTTGGACCATACAAGTAGATAAGTCTGATAAAGTGATTCCAAGTTGGTCTGCCCGTTCTTGAGAAATATAGGGGTCGAATGCCACGATATTCATTCCAAGTGAAAGAAATCTCTTAGCAACTTCCTGGCCAACTCTCCCCAATCCTACTATTCCTGCGGTTTTGCCATTAAGCTCTAACCCAATGAAATTTTTCTTCTCCCATTTTCCCGCATTAAGAGAAATATGGGCTTGGGGGATTTTTCTTGCTATTGCAAATGTCATTGCAACGGTATGTTCAGCTGCTGCGAGTATGTTTCCTTCTGGCGCGTTCACAACTATAACACCATTGTCAGAAGCTGCATCTAGGTCAATATTATCGATGCCAACCCCAGCACGTCCAACGATAATGAGGTTTGGTGCGGCCTCAATTAACGTTCTAGTGACAGAAGTGCCAGACCTAACTATTAGTCCACTAGCAGTTTTAATCAGATCCAAAAGTTCTGTTTCGGTGGAATTATATGCCAATTCAACTTCATGGCCAGCTTCTTTGAGAAGGTCCAATCCAGAGTTGTCAATAGGTTCTGCTACTATGACCTTCATGACTTGGGAAAACTAGTCGACGATTATTAACGCTTTCTTATGGAAGCAATGCGGAGTTTTAAGAAAATATATATATAAAGAGACCTGGAAAGTGTTGTGCAGCTTGTTGCGTTTGACTTCGATGGGACATTATCAGAAGGTGAGATGATAGTCGAATTAGCTACAAAAGTGGGTTACAGGTCCCTAATAAGTGAAATTACAGAAAGGTCAATGAGGGGCGAAATAACTTTTGACGAGAGTCTCTATTTACGGACGGATTTGTTAAAAGGCATCTCGAAAGATGATGCAGATAAGGTTTACCGGAATACATATTTACGCCCAGGAATGGGGGAATTATTAGAAAATTTAAAAGAAAAAAATATAAAAATTGCAATCATAACAGGGGGATTTTCAGAAGGAGTAGAAAGAGCACTAGAAAATTCGAATGTAAGTGTAGATTGGATTGTTGCGAATGATCTTTTGGTAGATAAAGGATGTCTTACGGGAAAAGTGAGAGGAGAATTTATTCATAAATCAAAAAGGGATGCTCTAGAGAAGATTTGCACAATGGCAAAAATACCAATCGGGGAAGTGGTTGCCATTGGTGATGGGGGTAATGACATTCCCATGTTAGAAATAGCTGGTTTAGCGATTGGGTTTAAACCAAAAGAAATTGTGAAAGAATATTGCGATGTGATTGTGGAGAATGTAGAGGAATTGAGAGAAATACTAACAGAAAAAAACGTTTTATAAGAGGAATTAACTGGAAAAAAGGCTGTTATGAACAGGGGCGAATTTATTTTTCAATGGTTGAAAATCGCGGTGTTCAGATAGTGTGTCGTTAACTGAACTTGAATTTATTCCATCGGAGAGGAATCCAGAGATAGGAGGACCGACACTATTTGGCTCTACGAGAAACGCATCGTGGCCATATGGAGAATCAATGACATGGTGGACCGTGTTGATATTGGCATCTCTGAAAGAGCACGCTAAATCTTCGGATGCAGCACTAGGAAAATGCCAATCCCCAGTGAAAGATATCAACAAAACTTCTCCTGTGAATGCAGAAATTGAATCAAAATCAGAGTCATATCCAGAAGATAAATCATAATTATCCATCGCACGGAGTAGGTAGAGATAGCTATTAGGATCGAATCTAGTTGTGAATTTTTCAGAATTATAATCCAAATAGGATTCGACTTCAGTGTAGGGGAAGAATGCTGCTGCCTGATCGGATGGTGAAAAGTCATAGAGTGAATCCCTTCCAGCAGATCGTCTGCCAAATTTGGCTAGCATTGATTGTTTTGAAAGATACATTACATGACCAATTCTTCTTGCTTGTGCCAATCCATGATAGGGGAGAGTAGAACCGTAGTAATTTCCCCCATTCCAATTTGGATCCCCAGTGATAGCTCTACTTGCTATGGAATCCAAGGCGATACATTGAGAATCTAACCTTGCGGCAGTTGCAATGGGTATGATTTTATTGACGTCGTCGGGGTAAATTTTGGCCCATTCCAAAGTATTCATGCCGCCTACAGAACCCCCAATAACAGCGTGCAAGCGACCGACTCCTATATGATCTAGTAGCATCCTTTGGGAATGGGTCCAGTCAGTGACAGTGACGGGGGGAAATGTAGTGGCATAAGGAGATCCAGTTTCTGGTGAAATGGAAGAAGGACCGGAAGAACCATAACAAGATCCAATTAGATTGACACAAACGACATAATAATCAGTAGTATCAATTGGCTTTCCAGGACCAACCATCGTGTCCCACCATGCACGTGCTTGGCCAGTAGTATCGGTTCGGTGATGACCAGCGATGTGTGTACTGCCAGTTAGTGCGTGGCAGACTAAGATGGCATTATCCCCAGTGAATTCACCATAGGTTTCGTATGCCAGCTCCAGATTTGAAATGGATTCGCCGCATGTAAATGTGAATTCGCCTAAATCCACGGTATCTCTTGTGATGTTCATGGTGTTCTCTCCTTTGTAGATCAAAGTTTTGTGTTATGTATATTTATGCGGGGTAATATAACTATTACGTATAATTATTTGAATAAATATAACTGATAATTACGTATTTTTATTGAGAAAGTATATAGAGGTCATAGTATTTTTTCTGCGATATCAAGAGCAGAATCGATATCCACATCAACCCCACAATCGCATAAGGCTTCACCAATAGTTTGGATTCCACGAAGTACTTGTGTAGTGGAAAGGTCTCCCATGTTAGATATACGTAAGATGAGATCTTTTAGATGTGCGTGCCCCCCGCTGATAGCAACATTTCTTTGTTTTATTGCATTGAATAGATCCGAAGGATTACTAGAGATAGTATCAGGTAGATTGACAACGGTTACTGTATTTGCGTAATTGCTGTAATCATTTAAATTTGGAAACATAGGAAGCCCCATATTTGCTAATGCTTCACGGTTTGCTTGGGCTTGTGTTCGGTGACGGGAGATTCTGTTTTGGATTCCTTCTTTTTTTATGTTCTCTAGTGCGACTACGAAGGCGCGTACTATAGGTACAGCACTAGTGAATGGTGTTTTGTTTTGTTTTGTCGTTTTGACATACGCAGGTAAATCTTGATAATACCCAGCATGGGCATTATCGAAGGATTCAAGTGCGTTTTCAGTGGCAAAAATTGCGCTGATACCAGGAGGAGCTGCTAACGCTTTTTGTGCATCAGCGACTACTACATCTACGCCCCACTCGTCGATTTTAAACTCATCCCCCCCAATACAAGAAACACCATCTACCACGAAAAATGCCCCATTTTCTTTCGCGATTTCTCCGACCTCTTTAACAGGGTTCATGATTCCTGTGGAAGTATCTTGGTGGACCATTGCGACTACATGAGTATTGGGAGTAATTGTTTCTTTGATAGAATCCATGTCAAAAGAATCTCCCCAGTTTGCCCGGATGGGTTTGACCAAACAATTCCGATCTGCTATGTCTACAAAACGTTCTCCGAATTTTCCATTATCTAGTGCAACTACTTCATCTTTTGGACCAGCTAGATTGGTGATTGCGGCTTCCATCCCCATGGTTGCAGTCCCCATAAGTGGTATACTCATTCCGTTATCGTTACTAGAACTCCCATCAACTGTAGAATATTGAAACACATAGTCCAGACCGTCCCTAAATTGTTGATATGTTTCTGCGAACTCGGAGGACCTATGAGAAACTAATGTACGGGCCATTTCGTCTCTTACATTTTTTGAGAGAGGTACAGGTCCTGGGTTTAGCATCAAAAAATCTTCGACCATATTCGGAGTACCTTTGAACTGGAATTAAACTCATCGGGTTAAGTTTTATTAGCAATGTAGGATATTGTAAGAAATTTAAGTCCAAATACCAAAAGTTTCTATGAGCTGATAAGTTGAGATGGAGGACTTGGTTTTATTTCAGAAGGTCCTGAATAGGATTGAGTAAATGAACCAACAATCCATTTTGCGCATGTAGTCTATTTTCTGCCTGAGTCCAGACTAAAGATCGGTCCCCATCAAGTATATCTGTAGAAATTTCTTCGTTTCTGTGTGCAGGCAAACAATGCATAACTAAAGCTTCGGTTTTGCTTAATAAGGTGGAGTTTATTTGGAAACCATTGAAGTCAGATAAACGTTTTTTTCTTGTAGATTCATCGCCCATACTAACCCACGTATCAGTGTACACGACATCGGCTTCTGTAACTGCTTCTTTGGGATCATTTGTAGTAGAAAAGGAAATGTCAGAAGATTCTATTTTAGATAAAGTCTCAGAGGAAAGCTCATACCCTTTGGGAGTGGCTATAACGAGATCGATCCCCATAATAGAACATGCTCGTGCGAAGGAATTTGCGACATTATTGCCATCTCCAACCCACGTGGCTTGGATATCAAATGTGCCAAAATTCTCGTGAATAGTTAACAAATCTGCTAGGGCTTGGCAGGGATGGGATTTGTCCGACAAACCATTAATAATGGGAATTTTAGATGTGGAAGATAATTGTTCTAAGAGAGAATGGTCAGTGACTCTTGCTAAAATGGCGTCTACATAAAGAGAAAGGGATTTTGTAGTGTCAGAAAGTGTTTCGCCCCTACTTAATTGTAGTTGAGATAAATCAAATGTTATTGCATTTCCCCCAAGCATATTCATCCCGACTTCAAAAGAAACACGTGTGCGAGTGCTAGGTTTTTGGAACAACATAGATAGTGTTTTTCCATAAAGTAGAGGTGGAACGTTGCCATCAGTGTGAGACTGTTTTAGTTCTTTTGAGAGTTTTAAAATGGAATCTATATCCGTTTTAGTTAAATCGTCTATGTCTAATAAGTGGGTCATAATTTTGATAATCGTTTGCAAACGTGGTTGAGAACATCTACGCTAAGGTAAAATTCGGGTATTGAAATTCGTTCGTCGGGTGCATGATCGAGTGAAGAATCTCCAGGCCCATATGTAACCATGGGAACATCCCACGATTCGGAATAAATGTTCATGTCACTGGTTCCAGTTTTGCGTAATTGTCTAGGAATTCCTCCAAACTTTCGTATTGCTGTGCGGAATGCCCTTGCTGGAGGAGTTCTAGCACTCATCATGACTGGATTGACCATGTCTTTCCAACGAACGGATCCAGTAGTTAATTCGTTATCTGCTATTTCACGGACCTCGTCTACAGATAAATTGGGGGGGACACGGAATTGAACGTCAAAAGTGACTTCTACAGAAAGTCCATCTTCGCTGATACCACCATTTATTGTAATAGGCTTGGGAGTAACTTGTTCGAAAATGGAATTTTCAAGAGTTGTCTGTGGAAACTCAGAAGGCCAATCGTCTGCGTTAAAACGTGATTCGACGGTGGACCACCAATCTATTGCATTTTGGAGAGCATTTTTTTCGGGGCGAGAAGTGTGGCCAGATCTACTTGTTGCCACATACGTTCCGTTGAGTAGGCCTCGATATCCAAGGGTAATGCCATCCCACCCACTGGGCTCCCCATTGATCACATGATCAGGGATAGATGTCCGGGTTTGGACTAAATGTCTTGCCCCGTATGAGTTGTGCTCTTCACTGACGACTCCCACAAAACTTACTCCGGTGGTGACTGCGGAAATTGCCATAGTAGAGAGGGGTCCTTTTGCATCCACAGAGCCACGGCCCCAAAGTACATCTCCGTCTATTTTGACAGGGATATACCCAGGTACAGTATCCATGTGAGAAGTTAGAAGTACTGCATCATTTAAAGGAGAATGCACATTTCCGGCTTCGTCTATCCAAGCCTCTCTTTGGTGAGTTTGGAAAAAGTCTATTAGTTTTTCTGCACATTGTGTTTCTTGTCCTGAGTAAGAAGGTGTAGATACCAAATCTAAAAGTAAAGATTTTGCTTCTTTTTTACTCCATTTAGAACTCATAGCACGTCCTCTGAGAGATCATTCATTGCTAATATAAAATCATCTGCATGAGAACGATTTATGGTTAAAGGAGGTAAAATTCGGACCACGGTTTTTCCTGCAGGCAATGCTAGAATCCCATGGTCTTTTGCGAGTTTGGTGAGGATGGGACCAGATCCACGTTTTACTTCTATTCCGAGTAATAGGCCAGAACCACGTATATCACGTGTTTTTGATCCAATAGTATCTTTTAATTCTTTGAGTAGGTACGAACCAATTTTGGACGCGTTTTCTGGTAAATTCTCATTTATGATGACGTCTATGGTAGCATTTCCAGCGGCGCAAATAACGGGCCCTCCGCTAAAAGTACTTCCATGATCCCCAGGATTTTCGGCAATCCAATCTTTGCATAGAGTCACTCCGATTGGAAGTCCGCTTGCCATTCCTTTTGCAGAAGTAAGTATATCGGGGACGACATTGGTCTGATTGCAATTCCAAAATGAACCGGTCCTTCCAAGACCAGTTTGGATTTCATCGAGAATCATAGCTGCGCCGACTTCTTCAGTGGCTTTTCTAACTTCTTGTAGATAGTTAGATGGGGGGAGATTTACACCGCCTTCACCTTGAATTGGTTCGACAATAACAGCAGCAGTATCTTCGGATATACTATCTGTTAGAGATTCGATGTCTCCAAAAGTAACGAAGTCGAAGTCGGGAATGAGTGGTCCAAACCCTTTCTTATAAGTTGGTTTCCAAGTAGCAGAGAGAGACCCCATAGTACGGCCATGGAAAGCTTGTCTTGTTGAAATGATCTGAGACCTCTGTGTCGCGTGACGAGCGAATTTTATGGCAGCTTCATTGGCTTCAGTTCCAGAATTACAAAGCCATACATTTTGGATGTTTCCGGGAGAAATTTGGACCAATTTTTCGTAAAAATCATCGCGGATAGAGAGGGGATAAGAGCCTTGAACATAAGATAGTTTTTCTAGTTGGGTTTGTATTGCTGAAATTATGTGGGGATGGTTATGCCCCGCGGGGACACAAGCGTAACTAGCTCCCAAATCTAGATATTTAGTTCCGTCTACAGTGTAGAGGTGAACCCCGTTTCCATGGTTTATATT